>NZ_JBEYZD010000034.1:0-94574 GCF_040645895.1 Streptomyces olindensis
AAGGCGGGTGCGGTGGCGAAGGCGTTGTCGGTGGCGGGCAAGGCCGGCCGGGTCATCGACCCGATGACCTACATCGCCAAGGGCGCGGGCGCGGGCCTGTCGAAGATCGGCGACATCACCAAGGGCCTGAAGGGCGTCGGCAACATCGACATCCCGGCCCTGCCCGAGAACGCGGTCACGCTGCCCGAGGGCACGGTCAGACTCCCCGACGGCACGGTGCACCTGCCCGAAGGCGCGGCGATCCCGGACGGCGCGACGAAACTGCCCGACGGCAACGTCCGGCTGCCCGACGACGCCCCGGTCCTGCCCGAAGGCACCACGAAACTCCCCACCGAGGACGGCGCCCCGGCCCGCTACTACGACCCGGACGGCAACATCCTCGACGAGCACGGCAACGTCCTGCAGAAATCCGCCGATGGCCCCGGCGACGTCGTCGACCAGCCCCACATGCCCGACACGGACCCGCCGGCCTCGGGTGCGGACACGCCCCGCGTGGACTCCCCCGCCCAGCAGCCGGCCCTGGTCGGCGCGGGCACCCACACCGCGGAACAGGCGGGGCAGCACATCCGCTTGGGCGACGGTCTGGACAACAACCTTGGGGATGTGGGAAGGGTCGGCGAGGATGTGCCCACCGCCCCCGCGGTGCATGCTGGCGGTGATGTGCCGACCGCCGTCCACGCGGGCGGCGACCTGCCTGGCAGCGGGGTCGGTGACCACCTGCTGGGCGGAAGCGCGGACCACATGCCTGGTGGAACGGCCCACGAGCACGGTGCCGGGCCCTCCGCCAGCCATGAACCGCCGAGCGGTCACGGCGGAGACCATGGCATCGGTAGTCACACCGAGAGTTCTGGCAGTAGTACGCATGAGGCATCGGCCGGCGGCCACGAGCAGCCGTCGACCGGTGGCCACGCGGATCGGCCAGTGACCGGCGGCCACGAAGGTCCGGCCCCGGGTGGGGGTGACGGACCGATCGGCTCCGACGCAGGCCATGGCCCGGGTATCAGCGGGATGGACGAGCCAGCCGGCTGGGAGCGTCCGGCAGAGCCTACGGGCCCGCTGGAGCGCGGCGGTGAGCTTGAGCAGCAGGTGCGCGATCAGATCCGGGGAACGAAGGTCAAGTCCGGGGACGTGGATGCGATCATCAAGACGCTGAGCGGGGACCCCGCGGGCAAGGAGATTGCCGAAACGATCGCTTCCGGGCGCTTCAGGAGGGCCGACGGCTTTTCGGATGTGGTGTCCAACTTGACGCGTCCCAGTGATCTTCCAGGCGCTCTTGAGCAGATACGCCTTGGCAATCGTCTGCATGAGCACGGCATCACCGACATCTCGTTCGAGGTGAAGCAAGGCGGCCACGAAATCAAACCGGGCGTCGTCACCGGTCCCAAGACCGACATGGACGTGATGGCCCGGGACGCAGAAGGCCGGGCATACGCATGGCAGTTCAAGGACATGACCGGTTCGGAGTCTACGAGCGATGCGAGCAGGGTTGTCAGTAAGATTTATCAGAAGCTGCACCAGCTAACAGACTCTCATGCGGACGTCAAGACGTTCGTTGTCGACACCAAGGCCTCATTGGCTGATATGCAAGGGCAGATCAAGCGGCTGCAGCAAGGGTTCGAGGGCAAGGGCGTACAATTCGTTATCCGGACGCCAGACGGTAATGTATTCGTCCCCCCGGGAGGCACGTTCATGCCGGAGGAAGTACTGTGATTGCGAGCACGCCTGTTGCTGGATGGACGTGGGGCCGTGATGGCGACGAAACGGGAGATGCCCTTGTCGGTAGCCTCCGTGACTCCTTGGCTGCGTTGGAAGTCCTTGCTACGCACCGCTTCGTGGTCGGCGACGTGAAAATTCGAGTCTCTGTCACCGAGGTGGGAAATTCCAACAGCTATTTGTTCGACGGTTACTTCCTGCTTCCCGGCAATCAGGGATTCGGGCCATCGACGGCGGTAAGACTGGCTGGTGAAGTCAGAGAGGGGCTGCGCCCGGGGAGGGTCGGCTCCGTCGACACCTTCGTTGCGTGTACCGGCGTACTGATCACTGAGGAAGGGGAGGCTTCGCAGGACAGCCTCTTCCAGCTCGGAGCGTCGGCATTTGCCGATTTCGTGACGGTGAACCTGACGACTTCATCGGACGCGTGGATGCCCTGTGACCTGAAAGGGCGCCCGCAGCCCGGCGTATACAAAGGTAATGCTCGTCGCTTGGCTGCGGTGCTGCATGAGCTCGCGGAAGTCCTCGGTTCTGAGACGGACCCGGACGACCCGACCTACTTCGGTCGGCCGACTGAACAGGGCGTCGAGAATCTCTACGACACCGATGGCCAGGTTCCCGACTTGTGGCGAGGACGTGAAATTCCCTACCGAAACCGGGTCTTCCGATTTGCGCCTCCTTTTGTTGAGGGGTATCGGCGCTCGGTAGACGGTGAAGTGCTGTACGTTCCCGTACGTGGCGCAGCTGGCCAGGTGTTGGGTTACCTCTGGGCTTCGGACGCACATGATGCCGCGAGCTTCGAGCCGAGGGATGATTCGGAGGAGTATGGATACAAGGCCGGCTTGGTGTGGCTCGACCGCCTGCGTTCAGCACATGACCGTGGCTTCTCCCCATCGGTGGCGCTTACCGAACTCTCCCGTCTCCCTGACGAATCCGGGTCAGGCCGGGTAGACACGGAAGCCCGGCCTCACGCCGTGGATTTGATGACGCTACGAGAATGGGCTGCTGAGGACTGAAAGTCTCGTGGCAGCGCGGTCAGGGCGGCAACGCGGTCGGCCTGCCGGTGGGCAGCGTGAAGCTGCCCACCGACGAGGGCGCCCCGGCCCGCTACATGGACGGGGACGGCAGCCTCCTCGACGAACACGGCAACGTCCTGCAGCGCGCCCAGGACGGCCCCGGCGACAAATCGTCGACCAGCCCGACATGGGCAACCCGGCCGCCGGCGCGGACGCCCCGCGCGTGGACTCCCCCGCCCACCCGCGGGATGTCGGCGATGACGGGACTTACCATGCCGGGTTGATCTGGCTGGAACGGCTGCGGTCGGCGCATGACCGGGCGTTGTCGCCATCGGCGGCTCTGGCTGAGTTGTCGGCGACGTCTGGCACGAGCGCAGGTCGAGTGGTAGAAAAGGCTGCTCATGAAGATTGCGGATCACTTTCAAGAGCTATGGTCGCCTTCTTTTGGGATGCCCAGAGGGAGAGTGCGGGATTTCGTTGCCGATGCCGCATACGTAGATGAGCGAGAGATTGTCCATTATTTGCTGGCCGGGCATGACCTTTTCAGTGTCATGGGTTCCTCCGAGGATGTTCTGGGTTCCGGCGAGACCATCATGGGGGGCGACTCCATCTACTCGGATGGAGAATGGGTGTGGCGAGGAGGTCTCTGGTTCTATGTGAGGACCCATCACGTCTGTCTGCCGACCGAGTTCTTGGAGCGGATCAGGGCCTTTGACTACGTCATGCCGGCTGAGGAATTGTCGAGTCTCATGGAAATCGCCAAGGAAATCCGCCCTCGATTGTGAGGTGACCGGCAGAGTGGCCCAACGGTTGGGTGGAACCGGTCGTGGCCCCGTCATTCTGTGGAAAGCTCAGGCCTCATGTGGGAGTAGAGAGTGCCCGACAGCCAGGCTTCGTGGGAACCGAGCACCCGAGTCGCCCTCGACGGCGGTTACAGGGACCGCTCCGAGGCCCTCAGGCAAGTCCTGCGAGACTCGGATGAGGACCCGGCAGGGCGTTTTCTGGCGTGTGTCGCGCTGACACGCTGGGGTGACGCGATCGGGTACGAAGAGGTGGTCGCTGCCGCTCATTCGCCCGGAGCAGTCGCCTGGCGGGGCGCCTCGTACGACAGAATGCACGGCGAGGACGACACCTTCGGAGTGCTCGCGGATGCTGTCGGAGACAGCGTCGACATGGTGGACGAACGCGGCACGGGTGGCGAGCGGGTAAGGGCCGCAGAGGCATTGCTCGGAGTGCTTGACTCCGTTCAATTCGACCGGCACAGCTCCCTGCTGCGTGAGGACCTCGTCGTGGCCTCTCTGCCGGTGATCAAAGAAGCGGTCGCACGCGGCACTACGAGGTTGAAGCAAGGGCGCATTTCATACGATCTCGGTCTTCAGTTGGCCTTGACGATCACTGCGGCTCGTCATATCGACGCGGACTGGGCTCTGAACGCGGCGCGCGGTCTTGTGGCGGCTGATCCCGGTGAGCGGGCGTTGGAAGAACTGCGCGAGGACTTCCCGGACGATGGGCTCCGGCTCGGTTTCCGGCGGACGACGTCGCGGTCCGGCGCCTGCGCGAGTGGCTCCACGTGAGCAGGGGCGGACTGGACGCCGTCGGCCTTGATCTCAGTGGAGCGGACCTCTCGCACGGTGATCTCTCGGAATCGTGGTTCACCGACGCCAAGTTGAGGAACTGCAACCTGACGGGCGCGGAGTTGTACCGTTCGGATGCTCAAGGGGCCGATCTGGAGGGCGCCGACCTGACGGCCGCCTCCCTCGTGCGCGTCAACCTTGATGACGCGGTACTGCGGTACGCGACGCTCGACCGCGCCAATCTGGTAAAGGCATCAATGTACGGAGTCGATGCATTCGGCGCCACATGTCGAGGCACTCGTTTCATGGGATCCTCACTGTTGGAAGTCGATTTCCGATCCGCAGATCTTCGAGATGCTGTGTTCGATCAGAACGCATTCCAGGTGATCATCGACCACGATACGCAGGTAGAAGGTGCTTCGGGATCCGTTTTCGGGCCGGTGGTGCTTGTAGACGAGGGCTTCGATCGAGAACTGTCCGGCCCTGAACTTCAGGAGTGGATTCGACAGCGCGGCGGTAGCCTTCAAGTGGTGACCGGAGGGCGCTGACCTCGGTCCGGGACTTCACGTGGGCGGGTCATGGTCGCCGAACGGGTGTGTCGGCAGCTGACTCGTTTGCGTTTTCCCTTCTTCGCCCCTGCACCCACGATGGCCCGGCGGGCGTCTGCTCGCATGTCGAGATCAGGGCTGGTGCGTCCGCAGGCTGTGAGCAGTACGGAGCCCTGTGATGCGGAGAAGGCCGAGCTTGTCCGCGTCGCTGCTTCCGGCCGCTGCCGTGTAGGTGACCATGCGCAGATCCGCGCCGGGGACGACGAGGACGTCGCAGTCGAGCCGGATGTCGCCGACCTCCGGGTGCCGGATCGTCTTCTGGTCGGTCGTGTGCTGGATGGCGGTCGTCCGGGTGGCCCAGAGTTCGGCGAAGGCGTCGGACGTCTCTCGCAGTTCCCGCACGAGACGGTCGAGCCGGACGTCCGCGGGGTAGCGCGAGACGGCGTCCTTGAGGTCGGCCACGATCGACGCGGCGAAGGCGTCCTGTCCACGCTCGGACCGGACGGGAAGCATCGCGGCGTGAGCGGCGCCGTCTCCGAACAGGGCCCGGGCGAGGTTCCGTTCGGTGGCCGGGAGGACGGTGGGGTCGCCGTGCAGGGCGCTCCACGTGGCGTTCCACCACACCAGGGTCCAGTCGGCGGCGAACACCCCGATCGGAACGTCGCCCAGGCGCGCGGCGAGCCGTTGAATCCCCGGAGGCACGTGGGTGCTCACCGTCCCGTCACGGGGCGGCAGGAGCCCGGCACTCCGGTACAACTGGTCGCGCTCGGGCCGGGAGAGCTGAAGGGTACGGGCGAGAGCGCCGACGACCTGGTCCGAGGGGTTCTTCGCGCGCCCCTGCTCCAGACGCAGGACGTAGTCGACGGAGAGTCCGGCCAGTTGTGCCAGCTCCTCGCGGCGCAGTCCCGGGGCGCGACGGCCTTCCGTCACGGTGAAGCCGGCGTCGGCGGGGGAGAGGCGGTCGCGCCAGGCGCGCAGGAGTGCGGCGAACTCGGGCTGGGTGGAAGCCATGACTCATTCTAGCCGCGCGGTGCCGGAGGGGCCTGGGTACTGCCGGTCCTAGTGACGGGGACGGCACTGGTCGGACGGTGGCGTCAGCGGCGAACGTCGAGGTGCGTCCGACCGGACGTCGTCGGCTGACCAGCCAAGGAGCCTGCCATGCGGCACACCATCGTGATGACCGGCGCGAGCGGCGGGATCGGCCGCATCGCCGCGGAGCACATCCTGCGCCGGTCGCCCGGCGCGCACCTGCTCGTCGTCGCCCGTGGTTCCTCCGGCGCCCGGCTCGCCGCGGAACTCGCGGCGGGCGGGCACACGGTCTCGCACGTCCCGGCAGACCTCGGCTCACTGGAGAGCGTCCGCTCGGCCGCCACCGAGATCCGTGACCGACTCGACGGCGGTGGACTCCCGCCGCTGCGCGGCTTCGTCGGCAACGCGGGCACGCAGTACACGAACGCGCTGACCGAGGGACCCGACGGGTTCGAGTCCACCTTCGCCGTCAACGTGCTCGCCAACCACCTGTTCGTCCGCCTGCTCCAGGACCGCTTCACCGCTCCCGCCCGGATCGTGATCACCGCCAGTGACACCCATTTCGGCGACTTCAAGCACAACATGGGCATGGTGCCGGGCCCGCTCTGGAAGTCCCCCGACGCTCTCGCCCGCACGGGCGCCTTCCCCAGGGCCCACACCACGGCCGCCGGGCGCACGGCGTACTCCACCAGCAAGCTGGCCACCATCTACCTGGTGCACGAGTACGCGCGCCGGCTGCCGGCCGGGATCGACGCCGTCACCTACAACCCCGGATTCGTCCCCGGCACCGGCCTCGCCCGCAACGCCGGCCCCCTGTCCCGGTTCGCCATGCGGCGCGTCCTGCCGTTGCTGGCCCTGACGCCGTTCGCCACCAGCCGTGGCGTCGCAGGCCGCCACCTAGCCGACGTCGTCCTCGGTACGACCGAGGCGCCGACCGGGTCCTACGTCGACCGCGGGAGCGCGGCCCGCTCGTCGGAGGAGTCCTACGATCCGCGGCGCGAGCGCGAACTCTGGGACGCCGCCGAACGGTTCACCGCGGCGCACAACCGCCCGGCCCCTCAACCGCCTTCCCGGTAACGGCCTTTGCCCTCGGCCAGCCGGGCTCCTCTGCTCTCCGCGACCCGTTTGACGTCCCGCAAAGACTCGGTGAGCCGCTGGGCCAGATAGTGCAGCTCCGCGTTCGTCACCCGACGCTCCGCGAGAAGTGCGGCGGCATGGCCGAGAAGGTCCTCCGCCATGTCCAGCTGCACGGCTTCGATGTCGTCGGCCATGCGTGAGACGTAGCCCGTCCCGTCGCCCACGAGGAAGCACGGCCCGCCCTCGGCCGTCGTCCAGGGCAGCAGACGCCCGGCCATCACGCGCTCACCTCCGCCGACAGGTAGGGGCGGACCAGTCGGTTGTCCTCCCCGCGCAGCGGACGCTCGTCCGGGCGGCGGGCCCGGACCACCGCGCCGGCCTCCTTGCCGCCGCGGCAGTACGGGCACGGCGGCGGCGCCGGGGAACGCCGTCGCCGTCCCCGCGGCGGGAACAGGACGCGGAGGAGCGGTTCGAGGGCCCGGGCGAGGAGGTCTGTCATGGGGCGTGCGCCTTCCACCTGCGGTGACTGCGTTCTGTGCTGAAGCACTCACAGAGTGGGGTCGTCCCTCGCTACGCTGCCAGACGCTGGAGCTTGACATCGCGCTTGTCAGGAAAAGGAGTTGGCCGCATGGACGAACGCCATCCGATTCGAACGCCGCGTCAGAAGTACGGTGAGGAACTGCGCCTGAGGCGGACCGCCGCCCGGCTCACCCAGGAGGAACTGGGTGACCAGGTCGTCTGCTCACCCACGCTGATCAGCCATTTCGAGGCCGGGAGACGTCTTCCCAAGCCGGATGACGCGCAGCGGATCGATCGCGTGCTCGGAACGGACGGTTTTTTCGCGCGGTGGCTCGAGGACCTGGAGTCGAAGTACACCGACCACTTCGCAGCCGTGGCCGAGCTTGAGCAACTGGCCTTGGCCATCCAGCAGTTCGCGTTGTCGCTGGTGCCCGGGGTGCTCCAGACCGATGGCTACGCACGGGCCCTCTTCAGCGCGTACCGACCGAACCACACGGCCGAGGAACTTGACGAGCTCGTTGTCATCCGAACAAAGCGGCGGCGCCTCCTTGACAGTCCGGTACGGCCCGTCGTCTGGACTCTGCTCGACGAGGCGGTCCTGCGGCGCTGCGTCGGCGGACCGCAGGTCATGGCGGAGCAGTTGCACAGGGTCGCGGACATGGCCGAGTCGGGACGACTCCGCTTGCACGTTCTGCCGTACGGCGTAGGGGCGCACGCGCTCATGCAGAGTCTGCTCACGCTCATGACGTTCGAGGACTCGGCGCCGGTGGCTTACGTCGAGGGCTTCCAGACCGGGAACCTGATGGACGATCCGGCCCTGGTGAGCACCTGTCAAACCGCTTACTCTCTCGCCCTGAGCGACGCCTTGTCGCAGCAGGAGTCACTCGCCCTCGTCAGGGCGGCAGCGGAGGAACACGCGCATGGCCACGACTGAAGGCACCATCACGGGCTGGTGCAAGTCCAGCTACAGCGGCGGCGACCAAGGGGAGTGCCTCGAATTCGCCCCTGGCCACCCCCACATACCCATCCGCGACAGCAAAACCCCCGACAGCCCCATCCTGCTCCTCTCACCACCCTGCTGGACGGCATTCGTCACCGCCGTGAAGCACGGGCACCTCACCGCCGCAAGCTGTAACTGACCATCGACGCCCCCACCACCGACCCGAACGCCGGCAGCAGGAACTGCGCGAAGGCCTCCCAGCCCCACACGATCCCCGCGCACGCCGCCGTGATGTTGATGGCCAGGGACAAGATCCACAGGGCGACGCTCTGGGCCTGGGGTGACATCGTTCCTCGTCGTCATTCGGGTCCGGGGAGAAGGGAACGGGCGGAGTGGAATCAGCCCGGCCCCGGGCTCGGAAGGGGGCGGAATTCCGGCTTGGGCGTCCGGTTCAAAGGGGGAGTGCCGGGGGTGTTCTCGTGCCGCGCCGAAGGGCCCGGTGCCACGACCGCGCGGTCTCCGGACAGCCCCGGAGCCACCACGAGCAGCGTCAACGTGCTGACGGCGCACAGGCCGACGAGAAGCGTCCCCGCGGTGTACGCGCGCCGAGGGGCGTGGGGGCCGGGGGGAGGCATCGGCATCACGGTCGCTCCGGAATCGAGTCCGCCCCCCTTTGATGAACTCCTGGATTCTCCCACGGGAAAGGAGAACAAAAGGGGCAGCTCATATTCTTGAACTGTAAAGCTTCCGGTTTTCCTGTGAATTCGCCGTGAAGCCTGAGCCCTTGTCCGCATACTGATCGGTCGCTTTATACGGGGCCGTTTGCGAAGTCCGCGCCCGCCGCCGGTGTCGTACCCGGGCGGTACGGTCGGATCATGACCGATCAGGCGGGGGCCTCCCAGACGGGCGAGCGGCGACTGGCCACCCTGGAAGGCGTGCTCGAGCGCATCACGTACGCCAACGAGGAGAACGGCTACACGGTCGCCCGGGTCGACACCGGCAGAGGCGCCGGCGACCTCCTCACGGTCGTCGGCGCGCTGCTCGGCGCCCAGGTCGGGGAGTCCCTGCGCATGGAGGGCCGCTGGGGCTCCCACCCGCAGTACGGCAAGCAGTTCCACGTGGAGAACTACACGACGGTCCTGCCGGCCACGGTCCAGGGCATCCGCCGCTACCTCGGTTCCGGCCTGGTCAAGGGCATCGGCCCGGTCTTCGCCGACCGCATCACGCAGCACTTCGGCATGGACACCCTGAAGATCATCGAGGAGGAGCCCAAGCGGCTCATCGAGGTCCCGGGGCTGGGTCCCAAGCGCACGAAGAAGATCGCCGACGCCTGGGAGGAGCAGAAGGCCATCAAGGAGGTCATGCTCTTCCTCCAGACGGTCGAGGTGTCCACGTCCATCGCCGTGCGCATCTACAAGAAGTACGGCGACGCCTCCATCTCCGTCGTGAAGAACCAGCCCTACCGGCTCGCCGCCGACGTCTGGGGCATCGGCTTCCTCACCGCCGACAAGATCGCCCAGTCCGTCGGCATCCCGCACGACAGCCCGGAGCGCGTCAAGGCGGGCCTGCAGTACGCCCTGTCCCAGGCCACGGACCAGGGCAACTGCTACCTCCCCGAGGAGCGGCTGATCGCGGACGCGGTCAAGCTGCTCCAGGTCGACACCGGGCTCGTCATCGAGTGTCTCGCGGAACTGGCCGAGGTCCCCGAGGACGGCGGCGACCCCGGGGTCGTACGCGAGAAGGTCCCCGGGCCCGACGGCGGCTCGGAGCCGGTCACCGCCGTCTACCTCGTGCCCTTCCACCGCGCCGAAGTCTCCCTCGCCGCCCAGCTGTTGCGCCTCCTGCGCACGGAGGAGGACCGGATGCCGGGCTTCCGGGCGGTGGCCTGGGACAAGGCCCTCGGCTGGCTGAGGACGCGCACCGGTGTCGACCTCGCCCCCGAGCAGGAGGCCGCCGTCAAGCTGGCGCTGACCGAGAAGGTCGCCGTCCTCACCGGCGGGCCCGGCTGCGGCAAGTCCTTCACGGTCCGCTCGATCGTGGAGCTGGCCCGCGCCAGGAAGGCGAAGGTCGTGCTCGCCGCCCCGACCGGCCGGGCCGCCAAGCGCCTGTCCGAGCTGACCGGAGCCGAGGCCTCCACGGTCCACCGCCTGCTGGAGCTGAAGCCCGGCGGCGACGCGGCCTACGACCGCGACCGTCCGCTCGACGCCGACCTGGTGGTGGTCGACGAGGCGTCCATGCTGGACCTGCTCCTCGCCAACAAGCTGGTGAAGGCCGTCCCGCCGGGGGCGCATCTGCTCTTCGTCGGGGACGTCGACCAGCTGCCGAGCGTGGGGGCGGGAGAGGTCCTCAGGGACCTCCTGGCCGACGGCAGCCCCCTCCCGGCCGTCCGTCTGACGAGGGTCTTCCGGCAGGCCCAGCAGTCCGGCGTGGTGACGAACGCGCACCGGATCAACGCCGGCCAACACCCCGTCACCGACGGCATGAAGGACTTCTTCCTCTTCGTCGAGGACGACACGGAGGCCGCCGGGCGGCTCACCGTGGACGTGGCGGCCCGTCGCATCCCCGCCAAGTTCGGCCTGGACCCGCGCCGCGACGTCCAGGTCCTCGCCCCCATGCACCGCGGCCCGGCGGGCGCCGGCACGCTGAACGCCCTCCTCCAGCAGGCCGTCACCCCGGGCCGCCCCGACGTGCCCGAGAAGAGATTCGGCGGACGGGTGTTCCGCGTCGGCGACAAGGTCACCCAGATTCGCAACAATTACGAGAAGGGTGAGAACGGGGTCTTCAACGGCACCGTGGGCGTGGTGACCGCGCTCGACCCGGTCGACCAGCGCCTGACGGTGCTGACGGACGAGGACGAGGAGGTTCCGTACGAGTTCGACGAGCTCGACGAGCTGGCCCACGCGTACGCCGTGACGATCCACCGCTCCCAGGGCAGCGAGTACCCGGCGGTGGTCATCCCGGTGACCACGGGCGCCTGGATGATGCTCCAGCGGAACCTGCTCTACACGGCGGTCACCCGGGCCAAGCAGCTGGTCGTCCTCGTCGGTTCGCGCAAGGCGATCGGCCAGGCGGTGCGCACGCTCTCGGCGGGCCGGAGGTGCACGGCACTCGACTTCCGGCTCGGTTCAAAGAAAAATGATCGATCAAATGAGTCGTGAAGGTCACAAGGCACTTCCAGAAGGGGAACACAGGGGGCAGGATGAGCAAGTTGGCGGCACTCAGTGCCGTCAGTAGGCCCGATGGTCGACCCCGAGTGCACTCTCCTGAGCCAAGTGGGGGATGGTAGAGACAGTCAGGGCACCTCGAAGATGAGGCACAACGTCGGTGAGGGAAGACGTGAGCGACAACTCTGTAGTACTGCGGTACGGCGACGGCGAGTACACCTACCCGGTGATCGACAGCACCGTCGGTGACAAGGGCTTCGACATCGGAAAGCTCCGCGCCCAGACCGGTCTGGTGACGCTGGACAGCGGTTACGGCAACACCGCCGCGTACAAATCCGCCATTACCTACCTGGACGGCGAAGCGGGGATCCTGCGGTACCGGGGCTACCCGATCGAGCAGCTGGCCGAGCGCTCCACCTTCCTGGAGGTCGCCTACCTGCTGATCAACGGCGAGCTGCCGACCGTCGACCAGCTCTCGGCGTTCAAGAACGACATCACGCAGCACACCCTGCTGCACGAGGACGTCAAGAACTTCTACCGGGGCTTCCCGCGGGACGCCCACCCGATGGCCATGCTGTCCTCGGTCGTCTCGGCGCTGTCCACGTTCTACCAGGACAGCCACAACCCGTTCGACGAGCGCCAGCGCAACCTCTCCACCATCCGCCTGCTCGCCAAGCTCCCGACGATCGCGGCGTACGCGTACAAGAAGTCGATCGGTCACCCGTTCGTCTACCCGCGCAACGACCTCGGCTACGTCGAGAACTTCCTCCGCATGACCTTCTCGGTCCCCGCGCAGGAGTACGAGCTCGACCCGACCGTGGTCTCGGCGCTCGACAAGCTGCTGATCCTGCACGCGGACCACGAGCAGAACTGCTCGACCTCCACGGTCCGCCTGGTCGGCTCCTCGCAGGCGAACATGTTCGCCTCGATCTCCGCCGGCATCAACGCCCTGTGGGGCCCGCTGCACGGCGGCGCCAACCAGTCCGTGCTGGAGATGCTGGAGGGCATCCGCGACTCCGGCGGCGACGTCGACTCCTTCATCCGCAAGGTGAAGAACAAGGAGGACGGCGTCCGGCTGATGGGCTTCGGCCACCGGGTCTACAAGAACTTCGACCCGCGCGCCAAGATCATCAAGGCCGCCGCGCACGACGTGCTCTCCGCGCTCGGCAAGTCCGACGAGCTGCTGGACATCGCGCTGAAGCTGGAGGAGCACGCGCTCTCCGACGACTACTTCGTCTCGCGCAGCCTCTACCCGAACGTCGACTTCTACACGGGCCTGATCTACCGGGCCATGGGCTTCCCGACCGAGATGTTCACGGTCCTGTTCGCCCTCGGCCGCCTGCCGGGCTGGATCGCCCAGTGGCACGAGATGATCAAGGAGCCGGGCTCCCGCATCGGCCGTCCGCGCCAGATCTACACGGGCGTGGTCGAGCGCGACTTCGTTCCCGTCGAGGAGCGCTGAGCCGCAGTACCGCTTCGGGCCCCCGTATCCGGTTGCCGGGTGCGGGGGCTTCCGCGTGCTCAGGGGTCTCCGGGCGCTCCGGGCGGGACGGTGCGGGAAACGTAGAAGGCGCCCCGGAGCGCCGGTCCCCCCACGGGCCGACGACCAGGGCGCCTTCCCAGTCCCGGTTCGGATTCCCCCCACGGGATCCGGCCGGGCGTCTGTGAGGACAGCGCCTGAATCGCTGTGTGAGCACAACGAGCAAAACTCGCCGTACTGCTGTGGTGTGCGATCTGCCGGGACAGCGCACGCCCGGGAGGGCCGCTCAAAGCTTCCCGGTGTACGTGCCCCGGCAACGCATCTCTGGAGAGGTCCCCCAAGACATCTCCAGATGCCAGGTGGCGCCCCCCAAGACGCTCCCTGACATCGTCAACTTAGACCTTCGAACCCCTTGAATGGTTACGTTCACATCACTGTGATCTGCGTCTCTTGCGTATGTCCGTTAGATGCGCAAGAGCCCGGATATGGCGACCGGGGCTCAAGCGTAAGGATGATGCGCGAGCCTTGTGAAGAGCTTATGTGAGCCGGGCCCGGGACTCCAGAGGGGCTCAAATCACGTTCGCCGCGAACTTAGGGCGAATTCGGGAGACTTCACCGGAATGTCCGCAGTCGCAGGCTGTTCGTCACGACGAAAACGGACGAGAAGGCCATCGCGGCCCCCGCGATCATCGGGTTGAGCAGCCCCGCGGCGGCCAGGGGCAGCGCCGCCACGTTGTAGCCGAAGGCCCACACCAGGTTGCCCTTGATCGTGGCCAGTGTCCGGCGGGACAGCCGGATCGCGTCCGCGGCCACCCGCAGGTCCCCGCGCACCAGCGTCAGATCGCCCGCCTCGATCGCCGCGTCCGTGCCGGTGCCCAGGGCCAGGCCCAGGTCGGCGGTGGCGAGCGCGGCCGCGTCGTTGACGCCGTCGCCCACCATGGCGACGACCCGGCCCTCGGCCTGCAGCCGCCGTACGGCGTCCACCTTGTCCTCGGGCAGGACCTCCGCCACCACCCGGTCGATCCCCACCGTGGCGGCCACCGCCTCGGCCACCGCCCGGTTGTCCCCGGTCAGCAGCACCGGCGTGAGCCCCAGCGCGCGCAGCTCGCGCACCGCCTCGGCGCTGGTGTCCTTCACGGCGTCCGCCACGGTCAGCACGGCCCGCGCCGCCCCGTCCCAGCCGACGGGCACCGCCGTACGCCCGGCCCGCTCCGCCTCGTCCCGCGCGCGGGCCAGCTCCGGCGGTACGACGTCGAAGAGCCGTCCCACGGCGACCTCACGGCCCTCCACACGCCCGCGTACGCCCCGCCCGGGGACGTTCCGGAACTCCTCGACCTCCGGGAGCTGTCCGGCCCTCTCCTCGGCGCCCAGGGCGATCGCGCGGGCCACCGGGTGCTCGGAGGCGTGCTCGACGGCGCCCGCGAGCCGCAGCACCTGCTTCTCGTCCACGCCCTCGGCGGCGTACACCTCCTGGAGGGTCATGCGGCCGGTGGTGACCGTGCCGGTCTTGTCCAGGACGACCGTGTCGATCCGGCGCGTGGACTCCAGGACCTCCGGGCCCTTGATGAGGATGCCGAGCTGGGCGCCCCGGCCCGTGCCGACCATCAGCGCGGTCGGCGTGGCCAGGCCCAGCGCGCACGGGCAGGCGATGATCAGCACGGCGACGGCCGCGGTGAACGCGGCGACGCCGTCGCCGGTCGTGCCGAGCCACACCCCGGCCGTTGCGGCGGCGATCAGCAGCACGACCGGCACGAAGATCCCGGAGATCCGGTCGGCGAGCCGCTGCACCTCGGCCTTGCCGTTCTGCGCGTCCTCCACCAGCTTCGCCATCCGCGCGAGCTGCGTGTCGGCGCCGACCCGGGTGGCCTCGACGACGAGCCGGCCGCCCGCGTTGACCGTCGCGCCGGTGACCGTGTCCCCGGCCGCCACGTCCACCGGCACCGACTCGCCGGTCAGCATCGAGGCGTCCACCGCGGCGGCCCCTTCGACGACCGTGCCGTCGGTGGCGATCTTCTCGCCGGGCCGGACGACGAACCGGTCGCCGACGGCCAGCCGCTGCGCCGGGATCAGCACCTCGCGGCCGTCGCGCAGGACGGCCACTTCCCTGGCGCCCAGTTCCATCAGCGCCTTCAGGGCGGCCCCGGCGCGGCGCTTGGAGCGGGCCTCCAGGTAGCGGCCCAGCAGGATGAAGGCCGTCACGCCGGAGGCGACCTCCAGGTAGATCGAGGAGGCGCCGTCCCCGCGCGAGACGGTGAACTCGAAGGGGTGCCGCATGCCGGGCATGCCCGCGTCGCCCAGGAACAGCGCCCACAGGGACCAGCCGAACGCGGCCAGCGTGCCGAGGGAGACCAGCGTGTCCATGGTCGCGGCGCCGTGCCGGGCGTTCGTCCAGGCCGCGCGGTGGAAGGGCAGTCCGCCCCAGACGACGACCGGGGCGGCGAGGGTGAGCGAGAGCCACTGCCAGTTGTCGAACTGCAGCGCCGGGACCATGGCCAGCAGGACCACCGGGACGGCGAGGGCGGCCGAGACGAGGAGACGCCGGCGCAGCGCCGACAGCTCGGGATCCGCCTCCTCGGCCGCAGGCTCCTCCTCCCGCGGCGGCGCGGGCTCCTCGGCGGTGTACCCGGTCTTCACCACGGTGGCGATCAGATCGGCGACCTCGGTTCCCGCGGGGTAGGTGACGCGGGCCTTCTCCGTCGCGTAGTTCACCGTGGCCGTGACGCCGTCCATGCGGTTGAGCTTCTTCTCGACGCGGGCCGCGCAGGAGGCGCAGGTCATCCCGCCGATGAGCAGCTCGACCTCGGCGAGGGCGGGCTCTTCGCCCGTCGGCGCCTTGGCGGTGGTGCTGGTCATGTCCGTACTCCAGGAGGTGCGGGGCGCCCGGGAAGCGGGACGGGCCGTACGGGCCGGGTGCGGCGGCGTACGGCCCGTACGGGGGTACGAGTGCCGGGACTGGTACCCGGACACGAGTGCCAGGACTGGCCGGTCTCAGACCCGGTTGCTTGCCCGGACCGGGGTGTCAGGCCCTGCCGGCCAGTTCGAAGCCGGCCTCGTCGACGGCGGCGCGCACGGCCTCGTCGTCGAGCGGGGCCGTCGAGACGACGGTGACCTCGCCGGTCGAGGCGACGGCCGTCACCGAGCTGACGCCGGAGAGCTGGGAGAGCTCGCCGGAGACGGCGCCCTCGCAGTGGCCGCAGCTCATGCCGCTCACCTTGTAGACGGTGGTGACGGAGCCCGTGGTGTCGGTCTGGGCGGTCATGTCGTTACTCCTCGTCGAGGCGTGTGGGGCTGTGGGGACCCGTGGGGGTCCCACCACTCCACTGTACCCCTAGGGGGTATCAGTCCACGACGACGCGGTCGCGAACGGGGCGAGGAGCGCCTCGGGCCCCGGGCCGGGACAAGGGCAGAGCGTCGGCGGGCTGACCGTTAGCGTTCCCCGAGGCGCTGACTGCCCGGGCCGCGCGGAACATGGCGCGGCCCGGGCCCGGACGGAAGGCGGGTGGGCCATGCGGGCCGTGGTGTTCGAGCGGTACGGGGAGACGGCCGAGGTGCGGCAGGTCGCGGATCCGCGGCCGGCGGAGCACGGGGTCGTCGTGCGGGTCGAGGCCACCGGGCTGTGCCGCAGCGACTGGCACGGCTGGCAGGGCCACGACCCCGACATCGCCCTGCCGCACGTGCCCGGGCACGAACTCGCCGGGACCGTCGAGGCGGTGGGCGCCCGGGTGGGCCGGTGGCGCCCCGGCGACCGGGTCACCGTGCCGTTCATCTGCGCCTGCGGCACCTGCCCGTCCTGCGCGGCCGGCGACCACCAGGTGTGCGAGCGCCAGACCCAGCCCGGCTTCACGCACTGGGGCTCCTTCGCCCAGTACGTGGCGCTGGACCACGCCGACGTGAACCTCGTGGCGCTGCCCGAGGACCTGTCGTTCACGACGGCGGCCTCCCTCGGCTGCCGGTTCGCCACGGCCTACCGGGCGGTGGTGCGGCAGGGCCGGGTCGCGGCGCTGGAGTGGGTCGCGGTGCACGGCTGCGGCGGGGTCGGGCTGTCGGCGGTGATGATCGCGGCGGCGTCGGGCGCCCGGGTCGTGGCCGTCGACGTGTCGGCCGAGGCCCTGGAGCTGGCGCGGAAGTTCGGCGCGGCGCACTGCGTGGACGCGCGAGCCGTGCCGGACACCGCGGCCGAGGTCCGCGACCTCACCGGCGGTGGCGCCCACCTCTCGCTCGACGCCCTCGGCGCGCCCGCCACCTGCGCCGCCTCCGTGAACGGCCTGCGCCGCCGCGGCCGGCACGTGCAGGTGGGCCTGCTGCCCTCGCCGGACGGCACGACCCCCGTGCCGATGGCCCGCGCGATCGCCCTGGAGCTGGAACTCCTCGGCAGCCACGGCATGGCCGCGCACGCCTACCCGCCGATGCTGGAGCTGGTCCGCAGCGGTGTGCTGCGCCCGGACCTGCTCGTGACGTCCACGATCCCGCTGGACGGGGCCCCGTCCGCGCTGGCCGCGATGGGGACGGCGCCGGGAGCGGGGGCGACGGTCATCGAGCCGTGGAGCTGACGGGCCGGTGGACGACCGTGCCCCACGCGGTGGTGGGGCACGAGGTGGGGGCGGAGCGGATCAGTCGGCTCTTCGGGCACGGTTGCCGGGCCTGGAGGCGACCCAGGCCCGGACGGTGTCGGCGTACCAGTAGGGCTTGCCGCCCTCGACGTGGTCGGGCGGAGGCAGCAGGCCGTGCTTGCGGTAGGACCGCACGGTGTCCGGCTGCACCCTGATGTGCGCGGCGATCTCCTTGTAGGACCAGAGCCTTCGGTCGGTCATGACGTGCACCTCCCCGCGAGCACCACGGCGGCGGCCGGGGGCGGCCGTCCGGGGGAGCCGGGTGCTGCGCTGGCGATCAACAAGCCTGTGACCGGTCAACGACACCCCGTGACACAGGGCAGGGCCTGTCGGCCGGGTGTGACGGAAGGCCCGCGTACGCGGGACATGCGTGACAGGAAGGGGGCGTTTGTGACACAGCCGGGGCAAAGGCGTGCGCCGGAGCGTCGGCGCGGCGCCTTGACGAAACCCGCACCGGACACCGGCCCGGCCGGCCTCAGCCGTCCAGCAGCCGCCAGCTGGTGAGGGCGAGGCCGGCCCGCAGCAGGCCCGTCGGCTCGGTCGGTTCGAAGCCCAGGGCCTTGCCGATCAGTTCCCGCCTCCGCGCCACGCTGCTGTGGTGCAGATGCAGTTGATCGGCGGCCCGGCGCAGGGAGCCCGTGGCGCAGCAGGCCTCCAGTGTCCGGAGGTACTGAGGGGCGTCGGCGCGCACCTTCCACGCCCGCGTTCGACCCCGAGCAGGACAGCTGGCAGCTGATGACCTTGCCGCGCGGCAGCCGCCTGGAGAGGCGGACCGACACGTAGCGCCGAAGACTACGGAAGAGAAGGACACGGAACAGAAGGACACGGAGCACAAGGCCCCGGACCAGGTCGTACCGAAAGCGCTGTCATGATGTGGTCCGAATGTCCGGACAAAACATTGACAGGGCTTCGTGAAGGGGGCTACAAAGCCGGGGAGAGCCGACACCGAGGGGACACCGATGGCGTACGACCTGATCACCATGGGGCGGATCGGAGTGGATCTGTATCCGCTCCAGACGGGCGTCCCGCTGCCGCAGGTCACGTCCTTCGGCAAGTTCCTCGGCGGCTCGGCGAGCAACGTCGCGGTCGCCGCGGCCCGCCTGGGGCGGCGGACCGCGGTGATCACCCGCACCGGCGACGACCCCTTCGGCACCTACCTCCACGAGGCCCTGGCGGACTTCGGCGTGGACGACCGCTGGGTCACCCCGGTCCCCGGCCTGCCCACCCCGGTCACCTTCTGCGAGGTCTTCCCGCCGGACGACTTCCCGCTGTACTTCTACCGCCGGCCCAAGGCCCCCGACCTGGAGATCGACGCCCACGAGCTGGACCTCGACGCGATCCGCGACGCACGCGTCTTCTGGGTCACCGGCACGGGCCTGAGCGAGGAGCCCAGCCGCACGGCGACCCTCGCGGCCCTCGCCCACCGCGCCAAGTCCGGCACGACGGTGTTCGACCTCGACTGGCGCCCCATGTTCTGGACCGACCCGGAGGCGGCCCGCCCCTTCTACGAGGAGGCCCTGCGCCACACCACCGTCGCCGTCGGCAACCTCGACGAGGTGGAGGTGGCCACGGGCGTGCGCGAACCCCACGCCGCCGCCCGCGCCCTCCTGGACGCCGGGGTCGAACTGGCCGTCGTCAAGCAGGGCCCCAAGGGCGTCCTCGCGGTGAACAGCGCCGGCGAGAGCGCCGAGGTCCCGCCGCTGCCCGTGAACGTCCTCAACGGCCTCGGCGCCGGCGACGCCTTCGGCGGCTGTCTGGTCCACGGCCTGCTGGCCGGCTGGGACCTGGAGAAGACCATGCGGCACGCCAACGCCGCCGGCGCCATCGTCGCCTCCCGCCTGGAGTGCTCCTCCGCGATGCCCACCGAGGCCGAGATCGAGGCGGCCGTCACCGCGGGGGCCGTCCAGTGACCGTCGACGTCTTGGAACTCGTCCGCCTGCGCAGCCACCGCCCGGAGGCGATCGCCGAGGCCGCCGCCCGCCGCACCCGGCGCCCGCTGCTGAACGACAACGGCCGGCTGATGATCGTCGCCGCCGACCATCCGGCCCGCGGCGCCCTCGGCGTCGGCGGCCGCAGCATGGCCATGGCCAACCGCGCCGACCTCCTCGAACGCCTCTGCCTGGCCCTGTCCCGCCCCGGCGTGGACGGCGTCCTCGCCACCGCCGACATCCTCGACGACCTGCTGCTGCTCGGCGCGCTCGACGGCAAGGTCGTCATGGGCTCGATGAACCGCGGCGGTCTCCAGGGCGCCCGCTTCGAACTCGACGACCGCTTCACCGGCCACCGCCCCGAGGACATCGAGCGCCTCGGCTTCGACGCGGGCAAGCTGCTGCTGCGCATCGACTACGACGACCCGGGCTCGCTGACCACCCTGGAGTCCACCGCACGGGCCGTCGACGCCATGGCCGCGCGCAAGCTCCCCGTGTTCGTCGAGCCGTTCATCAGCCGCCGCGACGAGACGGGCCGGCTGCGCAACGACCTGTCCGCAGAGGCCGTCACCAGGTCCATCGCCATCGCCTCGGGCCTCGGCGGCAGCTCCGCCTACACCTGGCTGAAGGTGCCGGTCACCGACAACCCCGACGACATGGCCGAGGTCATGGCCGCCTCCACGCTGCCCGCCGTACTCCTCGGCGGCGAAGTGGGAGACGACCAGGACGGGGCGTACGAGAAGTGGCGCGGCGCCCTCCAACTGCCCACCGTGCGCGGGCTGGTGGTCGGCCGCTCGTTGCTGTACCCGGCGGACGGTGACGTGGCCGCCGCCGTGGACACCGCCGTAGGACTGCTGTGAGGGCCGTTTCATGACCAGTGAGCTGTACGTGCCCAAGGGCACGACCGCCGATGTGAACTACGTCCTGGACATCGACCCCAAGCGGGCCGGCTGGACGCACAGCAGTCTGCGGATCGTGGAGCTGACGCCCGGCGGCACGCACACCTTCACCACCGGGGGCAGCGAGTGGATCCTGCTGCCCCTGTCCGGCGCGTGCACCGTGCGCGTCGAGGACGAAGAGTTCACCCTCTCGGGCCGGGAGAACGTGTTCGCGTCGGTCACCGACTTCGCGTACGCGCCCCGTGACGCCCGGGTCCAGATCGCCTCCGGCGCGGGAGGCCGCTTTGCTTTGGCAGGAGCGAAGTGCGAGCGACAACTCCCCGCCCGCTACGGCCCCGCGCCGGAGGTCCCCGTCGAGGAACGCGGCAGCGGCACCTGCCTGCGCCGCGTCCGCAACTTCGCCTCCGCGGACGCCTTCGACTGCGACAGACTCATCGCGGTCGAGGTGATCACGCCCGGCGGCAACTGGTCCTCGTACCCGCCGCACAAGCACGACGAGCACCGGCCCGGCGAGGAGTCGGAGCTGGAGGAGATCTACTACTTCGAGATCGACGGTCCGAACGGTTTCGGCTACCAGCGCGTATTCCCCTCGCGTGAGGGCGGATCCGACGTCCTCACGGAGGTCCGCTCCGGCGACGCCGTCCTCGTCCCCGACGGCTGGCACGGCCCGTCGATCGCCCAGCCCGGCCACGACATGTACTACCTGAACGTGATGGCCGGCCCGGGGGAGACGCGGGAGTGGCGGATCTGCTTCCACCCGGACCACACGGAGGGGTACCGATGACCACCCGTCTGACCGTCGCACAAGCGCTGGTCCGTTTCCTCGCCGCCCAGTACACCGAGCGTGACGGCGTCCGGCAGCGGCTCATCGGCGCCACCTGGGGCATCTTCGGCCACGGCAACGTCGCCGGCCTCGGCCAGGCGCTGCTGGAGCACGCCGAGCGGATGCCGTTCCACCAGGGCCGCAACGAACAGGCCATGGTGCACGCGGCGGTCGGCTACGCCCGCCAGTCGAACCGCCTCTCCACGCACGCGGTGACGACCTCCATCGGCCCGGGCGCCACCAACCTCGTCACCGGCGCCGCCCTCGCGACCATCAACCACCTGCCGGTGCTGCTCCTGCCCGGCGACGTGTTCGCCACCCGCCCCGCGGACCCGGTCCTGCAGCAACTGGAGGTGCCGTACGCGGGTGACGTGTCGGTCAACGACTGCCTGCGCCCGGTCTCCAGGTACTTCGACCGGATCACCCGCCCCGAGGCCCTGATCCCCTCGGCGCTGAACGCGATGCGCGTGCTCACCGACCCCGTCGAGACCGGCGCCGTCACCCTCGCCCTGCCACAGGACGTCCAGGCCGAGGCGTACGACTGGCCCGAGGAGTTCTTCGCCGAGCGCACCTGGACCGTCCGGCGGCCCGGCCCCGACCCGACGGAACTGATGGACGCGGTGCACACGATCCGCGCGGCGAAGCGCCCGTTGGTCGTCGCGGGCGGCGGCGTCCACCACAGCCGGGCCGAGGAGGCGCTCGCCGAGTTCGCCGAGGCCACCGGCATCCCGGTCGCCTCGACCCAGGCCGGCAAGGGCTCCCTGCGCCACGACCACCCCCAGGACGTCGGCGGCATCGGCCACACCGGCACGGCCACGGCGGACGAACTGGCCCGCACGGCCGACCTGGTGATCGGCGTGGGCACCCGCTACACCGACTTCACCACCGCCTCCGGCACCCTCTTCGCCCACCCGGACGTCCGGTTCCTGAACCTCAACATCGCCCCCTTCGACGGCCACAAGCTCGCCGGGCAGACCCTGATCGCGGACGCCCGCAGCGGACTGCAGGAGCTCACGGACGCCCTGCGCCTGCACGCGCACCGGGTCGCCGGCGGCTACGCCACCGAGTACACCGAGGACAAGGAGCGCTGGGAGCAGCGCGTCGACGCCTGCTACGAGGTGGACGAACCGGACACCCGCCCCACCCAGCCGCAGGTCCTCGGGGCCCTGGACGCCCTCGTCGACGAGTCGGACATCCTGATCAACGCGGCCGGCTCCCTCCCCGGCGACCTGCACAAGCTCTGGCGAACCCGGTCCCGCGACCAGTACCACCTGGAGTACGGCTACTCCTGCATGGGCTACGAGATCCCGGCCGCCATCGGCGTCAAGATGGCCGCCCCGGACCGGCCCGTGTGGGCGCTGGTCGGCGACGGCACGTACCTGATGATGCCGACGGAGATCGTGACGGCCGTCCAGGAGGGCGTCGCGATCAAGGTCCTGATCATCCAGAACCACGGCTACGCCTCCATCGGCGGCCTGTCCGAGTCGGTGGGCGGCGAGCGCTTCGGCACGGCCTACCGCTACCCCTCGGAGGACGGCTCGTACACCGGCCCGCCGCTGCCCGTGGACCTCGCCGCCAACGCGGCCAGCCTCGGCATGCGCGTACTGCGCGCCAAGACCGTGCGGGACCTGCGCGAGGCCCTCGCCGAGGCCCGGGCCGCCGACACTCCCACATGTGTCTACGTGGAGACCCAAACGGCAGACACAGTGTCGGGCGCGCCCCCCGCTCAGGCCTGGTGGGATGTACCCGTGGCCGAGACCGCGACACGGCCGTCCGCGGTCAAGGCACGTGAGCTGTACGAACGGCACGTCTCCACCCGACGCCGCCATCTGTGAAGGAGTTCCCGGCCATGACGAAGATCGTCAACCACTGGATCGGCGGCAAGACCGTCGAAGGCGCCTCGGGCACGCACGGGCCGGTGACCAACCCGGCGACCGGCGAGGTCACGACGAAGGTCGCGTTCGCCTCGGTCGACGAGGTGGACGCGGCGGTCGCGGCCGCCAAGGAGGCCTTCGCCACCTGGGGCCAGTCCTCGCTGGCCCAGCGGACCTCGATCCTCTTCAAGTTCCGGGCGCTGCTCGACGCCCACCGCGACGAGATCGCCGAGCTGATCACCGCCGAGCACGGCAAGGTCCACTCCGACGCCCTCGGCGAGGTCGCCCGCGGCCTGGAGATCGTCGACCTGGCGTGCGGCATCAACGTCCAGCTGAAGGGCGAGCTGTCCACGCAGGTGGCGAGCCGCGTCGACGTCTCCTCGATCCGCCAGCCGCTCGGCGTCGTCGCGGGCATCACGCCGTTCAACTTCCCGGCGATGGTGCCGATGTGGATGTTCCCCATCGCCATCGCGTGCGGCAACACGTTCGTGCTGAAGCCCTCGGAGAAGGACCCGTCGGCGTCGGTCAAGCTCGCCGAGCTGCTGGCGGAGGCCGGTCTCCCGGAGGGCGTCTTCAACGTCGTCCACGGCGACAAGGTGGCCGTCGACCGCCTCCTGGAGCACCCGGACGTCAAGGCCGTCTCCTTCGTCGGCTCGACCCCGATCGCCCGCTACATCCACACCACCGCCTCCGCCAACGGCAAGCGCGTCCAGGCGCTCGGCGGCGCCAAGAACCACATGCTGGTCCTCCCGGACGCCGACCTCGACGCCGCCGCCGACGCGGCGGTGAGCGCGGCCTACGGCTCGGCGGGCGAGCGCTGCATGGCGATCTCCGCGGTCGTCGCGGTCGGCGCGATCGGCGACGAACTGGTGGAGAAGATCCGCGAGCGCGCCGAGAAGATCAAGATCGGCCCCGGCGACGACCCGGCCTCCGAGATGGGCCCGCTGATCACCAAGGTCCACCGCGACAAGGTCGCCTCCTACGTCGAGGGCGCGGCGGCCGAGGGCTGCGAGGTCGTCCTGGACGGCACCGGCTACAGCGTCGACGGCCACGAGGACGGCCACTGGATCGGCATCTCCCTGCTCGACAAGGTCCCGACCTCCGCCAAGGCCTACCAGGACGAGATCTTCGGCCCGGTCCTGTGCGTGCTGCGCACGGAGACCTACGAGGAGGCCCTGG
Organism: Streptomyces olindensis; assembly: GCF_040645895.1. Lineage (NCBI taxonomy): Bacteria > Bacillati > Actinomycetota > Actinomycetes > Kitasatosporales > Streptomycetaceae > Streptomyces > Streptomyces olindensis. The sequence continues at coordinate 24,371 of NZ_JBEYZD010000034.1, forward strand.
ACCTCATCAACAACTCGCCGTTCGGCAACGGCACCGCGATCTTCACGCGGGACGGCGGCGCGGCCCGCCGCTTCCAGCTGGAGGTCGAGGCCGGCATGGTCGGCGTGAACGTCCCGATCCCGGTCCCCGTGGGCTACCACTCCTTCGGCGGCTGGAAGGACTCGCTCTTCGGCGACCACCACATCTACGGCAACGACGGCACGCACTTCTACACCCGAGGCAAGGTCGTCACCACCCGCTGGCCGGACCCGGCCGACGCCCCGGCGGGCGTGGACCTGGGCTTCCCGCGCAACCACTGAGAATTTTTCCCGGGGGTGCCTGCGGTTCTCGCAGGCATCCCCGGACCAGTTCCTGTTGACAACTTGCACTCAAAAGGACAGTCGAGCTGCCGGTTCGCTACGGATTTCGTAGGTGAACACCCATTGACGTGATGGTTTCCGTCGATGTTGCATCCCTCACGTGACCGACACCCTCACCCCTGTCGAGGCCGCCGTCGCGCAGGCGTCGGGCGGCCCCAAGAAGCTCAAGCGCTCCATCGGAGTCGTCGGCGGCACCCTCCTCACCCTCTCCTGCGTGACCCCGGCCTCCACGCTGTTCGTGGTCGTCCCGGACCTGTTCGGCTCGCTCGGCACCGCCACGGCCCTGACGATCGCCATCGGCTCCCTGCTCTGCGTCGCCGTGGCGTTCTGCTACTCGGAGCTGGGCACCCTCGTCCCCAGCGCCGGCGGCGAGTACGCCATGGTCTCGACGCTGGCCGGACGCCTCGCCGGCTGGCTGGTCTTCGTGCTGTCCCTGCTGGTCGTGATGATCGTCCCGCCGGTCATCGCGATGGGCACGGCCGACTACCTCGCTCCCCTCGTCCACCTCGACCCGTCCTGGACGGGCGCCTCGGTCATGCTCCTCGCGACCCTCGCCGGCCTGCTCGACCTGCGGGCCAACGCCTGGATCACCGGCGTCTTCCTGGTCCTGGAGGTCATCGCGGCGGCGGTCGTCGCGGTCCTCGGCTTCACCCACGCGGAACGAGGCGCGGACAGCCTGGTCTCGATGCGGGTGGCGGGCCCCGACGGCGCCCCCGACACGGTGACGGCCCTGCTCGTCGTCTCCGGCCTCGCCATCGCCCTCTTCGTCACCCAGGGCTTCTCCACGGCGGTCTACCTCTCCGAGGAACTGGAGAACCCCCGCCGCTCGGTGGCCCGTACGGTCCTGGCCACCCTCGCCATCTCCGCCGTGATCATCCTGGTCCCGGTCGCGGCCATCACCCTGGGCGCCCCGGACCTGGCCGCCCTCACCGGCGGGGACATCTCCACGATGGTCACCGCCTGGTCCAACACGGCCGTCGGCACGTTCGTCAGCCTCTGCGTGGCCCTGGCGATCATCAACGCCGGGATCGTCATGGTCATCCAGAACTCCCGCGTCCTGTTCGCCTCGGCCCGTGACAAGGCCTGGCCCGCCCCGGTCAACACCCTCTTCTCCCGACTCGGCCGCTTCGGCTCCCCCTGGGTCTCCACCCTCGCGGTCGGCGTCCCCGGCGCGGCCCTGTGCTTCGTGAACCTGGACACCCTGTACGGCGTCACGGGCGTCTCGGTGACGGGCATGTACCTCCTGGTCGCCGTCGCCGCCCTGCTCTCCCGCCGCGGCCCCCACCGCCACACCCCGGCCTGGCGCATGCCCCTGTGGCCCGCGGCCCCGCTCGTGCTGATCGTGGTCCTGCTCTACGTCCTGATCCAGCAGGAGACGACGTACCTGCTGTGGACGGGCGGCATCACGGCGGCGGCCACCCTGTACTGGGCGCTGTATCTCCGCCCGCGCAGGGAGACCCGCTGGCTGGTGTCGGTACCGGAGGCGTAGGGGCCTGCTTTTCAGGGGCGCGGGGAACTGCGCGAAAGGCCACAACGCACCCCGCGCCCGGCAACGCACAGCCCCCGCCGAGCTCGCAGCCGTACACCACCCGCAGTACGCCGAAAACTCCGTGTACACCCCTGGAAGGCCCCGCACTTCGGTCTCCGGTCGACAACTCATCGACAGGTTCACCCCGTACCGTTGACGCATGGATCTTCGACTGCCCGCACTGAACGGGCTGCTTCGGAGGCCCCGGAGGCTCCTCGCCGCCGGGGCCGCCGTCGTCGTGCTCGCCGGCGCGGGCACATGGACGGCGGTCGCGAACGACGAGACGCCCCCGGTCCACCGCGAAGACCGGGTCCTGCCCACCGGCGACGGTGTGCGCATCGACACCTCCTTCTTCACCTCCGGAGGAGACCGCCGCCGCCCCGCCGTCCTCCTCGGCCACGGCTTCGGCGGCAGCAAGAACGACGTGCGGCAGCAGGCCCAGGACCTCGCCCGGGACGGCTACGCGGTCCTGACCTGGTCGGCCCGCGGTTTCGGCAAGTCGAACGGCAAGATCGGCCTGAACGACCCCAAGGGCGAGGTCGCCGACGTCTCCGAGCTCATCGACTGGCTGGCGAAGCAGCCCCAGGTCGAGCTCGACAAGAAGGGCGACCCCCGCGTCGGCATGGCCGGCGGCTCCTACGGCGGCGCCATCGCCCTGCTCACGGCCGGACACGACCGGCGCGTGGACGCCATCGCCCCGGCGATCACGTACTGGAACCTCGCCGACGCGCTGTTCCCGAACGGCGTGTTCAAGAAACTGTGGGCGGGCATCTTCGTCAACTCCGGCGGCGGCTGCGAGAAGTTCGAGCCCGCGCTGTGCCGGATGTACGAGCGGGTCGCCGAGTCGGGCAAGCCCGACGCCGAGGCGCGCAAGCTGCTGGACGAGCGTTCGCCGTCCGCCGTCGGCAAGAACATCAAGGTGCCGACGCTGCTCCTGCAGGGCCAGTCCGACTCCCTCTTCCCGCTCGGCCAGGCCGACCAGGCCGCGAAGACCATCCGTGCGGGCGGCGCCCCCGTCGACGTCGACTGGATCGCCGGCGGCCACGACGGCGGCGACATGGAGACCGGCCGCGTCCAGAACCGCGTGAAGACCTGGTTCGACCGCTACCTGAAGGACGACAAGGCCGCCGACACCGGCCCCGCCTTCCGCGTCACCCGCACCCTCGGCCTGGGCTCCGGCGACGGCGAACCCCGCCTCACCGGCGTGACCTCGGACCGCTACCCCGGCCTGGAGAGCGAGCAGCGCTCCATCGCCCTGGCCGGCCGCGAGCAGAGCTTCGACAACCCGCCCGGCGCCAGCCCGCCCGGTGTCTCCGCCCTCCCCGGCCTCGGCGGCGCCGGCGGCCTGAGCCAGCTGTCCACGCTCGGCATCGGCGTCTCCCTCGACTTCCCCGGCCAGTTCGCCGCGTTCGAGTCGGCGCCACAGCACGAGGACCTCCAGATCACCGGCTCGCCCACCGCGACCGTGCACGTGAAGTCCACCAGCGACGACGCCGTGCTCTTCGCCAAGCTCTACGACGTCGGCCCCGGCGGCACCCAGCCGGTGCTGCCCTCCCAACTCGTCACGCCCCTCAGGGTCGAGGGCGCCAAGGCCGGCAAGGACGTCACCATCACGCTCCCGGCGATCGACCACGAGATCGACGACGGCCACCGCCTGCGCCTGGTGCTCGCCTCCACCGACCTCGGCTACGCCTCCCCGACGGCCCCGGCGACATACACCGTCTCCCTCAAGGGCGACCTGAAGGTCCCCTCCGCCCTCGGCCAGAGCAACACGCAGGGCCCGCTGCCCGCCTGGGTGTGGTGGCTGCCGCTCGCCGGCGCCGGCATCGCCCTGGCGCTGGTCCTCACGGGCCGCCGCCGCACCGCCGCCCCCGCCCCGCCCGACCCCGCGCTCGCCGAGGTCCCCCTCCAGATCACCGACCTGACCAAGCGGTACGCCAAGTCCTCCGACCGGTACGCCGTCAAGGACCTGTCCTTCCGCGTGGAGAAGGGCCAGGTGCTGGGCCTCCTCGGCCCCAACGGAGCGGGCAAGACGACCACCCTGCGCATGCTGATGGGCCTCATCAAGCCGGACGGCGGCGAGATCCGCGTCTTCGGCCACGCCATCAGCGCGGGCGCCCCGGTGCTCTCCCGCGTCGGCGCCTTCGTCGAGGGCGCGGGCTTCCTCCCGCACCTGTCCGGCCGGGAGAACCTGGAGCTGTACTGGCGCGCCACCGGCCGCCCCGCCGAGGACGCGCACATGGAGGAGGCCCTTCAGATCGCGGGCCTGGGCGACGCCCTCGCCCGCGCGGTGCGCACCTACTCCCAGGGCATGCGCCAGCGGCTCGCCATCGCCCAGGCCATGCTCGGCCTGCCCGACCTGCTCATCCTCGACGAGCCGACCAACGGCCTCGACCCGCCCCAGATCCGCGAGATGCGCGAGGTGATGATCCGCTACGCCGCCGCGGGCCGCACGGTCATCGTCTCCAGCCATCTCCTCGCCGAGGTGGAGCAGACCTGCACCCACCTGGTCGTGATGGACCACGGACAGCTCGTCCAGGCGGGCCCGGTCGAGGACATCGTCGGCTCGGGTGACACCCTCCTGGTGGGCACGGCCACGCCCGTGGACGAGCCCGTCGTCGAGAAGGTCGCCGCCCTGCCGGGCGTCGCCTCGGCCGTACGCGCCGACGAGGGCCTCCTCGTCCAGCTCGACGCCGACGGCACCCCGCAGCGCCTGGTCGCCGACCTCGTACGGCTGGACGTGGCGGTGCGCTCGGTCGGCCCGCACCGCCGCCTGGAGGACGCCTTCCTCACCCTGATCGGAGCCGAAGCATGAGCACGCTCGCCGAGCCGCCCGTCGAGGTCGCCGACGGCTACCGCGCGGGCCGCACCCTGCCGTTCCGCGTGGAGCTGGTGCGGCAGCTGAAGCGGCGCCGCACCCAGGTCATGGGCGGCGTCCTGTTCGCCCTGCCGCTCATCCTGCTCGTCGCTTTCCAGGTCGGCGGCGAGCCGGGCGGCGGCAACCAGCGCGTGAACCTCATGGACACGGCGACCGCGTCCGGAGCCAACTTCGCCGCGGTCAACCTCTTCGCCTCCGCCGGGTTCCTGCTCGTCATCCCCGTCGCCCTGTTCTGCGGCGACACCGTCGCCTCGGAGGCCAGCTGGTCGTCCCTGCGCTACCTGCTCGCGGCCCCCGTGCCCCGGGCCCGGCTGCTGTGGTCCAAGCTCTCCGTCGGACTCACCCTCAGCCTGGCCGCGCTCGTCCTGCTGCCGGTCGTCGCCCTGATCGTCGGCACGGCCGCCTACGGCTGGGGCCCGCTCCAGCTGCCCACCGGCGGCACGCTCCCGACCGGCACCGCCGCCCAGCGCCTGCTGATCGTCGTGGCGTACATCATGGTGTCCCAACTGGTCACCGCCGCCCTGGCGTTCTGGCTGTCGACCCGGACGGACGCCCCGCTCGGCGCGGTCGGCGGCGCGGTGTTCCTCACCATCATCGGCAGCGTCCTCGACGAGGTGACGGCCCTCGGCGACTGGCGCCACTTCCTGCCGGCGCACTGGCAGTACGCCTGGCTCGACGCCGTCCAGCCGCAGTTGCAGTGGACGGACATGATCCAGGGCACCTCGATCTCGGTAACGTACGCGCTCGTGCTGTTCGCCCTGGCCTTCCGCGGTTTCGCCCGCAAGGACGTCGTCTCCTAGGTCAACGGAGGATCACCCACCGGTCTCGAAGGGCGGCCTCCGTGGCCGCTTCGAGACGCTTCCGCAACCCCCCGTACCGCACGTTCCGGCCCCCCGCGCCGTCACAGTCGCAAGAAGCGCGACACCAACGGACCCAGGGGGTACGGACGATGGAGCGGTACCGGACACGAGAACTGCTGCTCGCCCTCACGGCGGCGGGCGGCCTGCTGCTCACCGCGTGCAGCGGGGGCGGCGACACCGGCGAGGGCAGCAAGGCTGCCGACCGCCCCCGGTACGGCACGGGCGAACCCGCACCCGCCCACGGCGACGAGGACGGCACGAGCGAGCGGGACGACGACCTCCGCGAAGACCCCGACCACCTCTCCACCTTCGCCCTCGACGTCGACACCGCCTCCTACGACTACACCCGCCGCACCCTCGCCGACGGCCGCCTGCCCGACCCCTCGACGGTCCGCCCCGAGGAGTTCGTCAACAGCTTCCGCCAGGACTACGAACGCCCCGACGGCGACGGCTTCTCGGTCACCGTCGACGGCGCCCGCACCGACGACGAGGACTGGTCCCTGGTCCGCGTCGGCCTCGCCACCCGCACCGAGCAACGCACCGGCGAACGCCCGCCCGCCGCCCTGACCTTCGTCATCGACGTCTCCGGCTCCATGGCCGAGCCGGGTCGCCTGGACCTCGCCCAGGAGTCCCTCGCCGTGATGACGGACCGGCTGCGCGACGACGACTCGGTCGCGATCGTCACCTTCAGCGACGAGGCCGAGACGGTCCTGCCCATGACCCGCCTCGACGGCAACCGCGACGAGGTCCAGGACGCCATCGACGACCTGGACATCCAGAACTCCACCAACCTCGGCGCCGGCGTCGAGACCGGCTACGAGACCGCCGTCGAGGGCCTGCGGAAAGGCGCCACCAACCGGGTCGTCCTGGTCTCCGACGCCCTCGCCAACACCGGCGACACCGACGCGGACACCATCCTGGAGAAGATCGCCGGCGAACGCCGCGAGCACGGCATCACCCTCTTCGGCGTCGGCGTCGGCAGCGACTACGGCGACGACCTCATGGAGACCCTCGCCGACAAGGGCGACGGCCACACCGTCTACGTCTCCGACGAGGACGAGGCCCGCGAGGTCTTCTGCGAGGAACTCCCGCGCCACATCGACCTCACCGCCCGCGACGCCAAGGCCCAGGTCGCCTTCGACCCCGAGACGGTCGAGGAGTTCCGCCTGATCGGCTACGACAACCGCCGGGTCGCCGACGAGGACTTCCGCGACGACCGCGTCGACGGCGGCGAGGTCGGCCCCGGCCACACCGTCACCGCCCTGTACGCCGTGCGCACCGAGCCCGGCGCCGAGGGCCACCTCGCCACCGCCACCGTCCGCTGGCTCGACCCCGACACCCGCGCCCCGCACGAGGAGACCGGCGACCTGGAGACCGACGGCCTCGACGACTCCGTCTGGAGCGCGAGCCGGGGCCTGAAGACCACCGCCACGGCCGCCTACTTCGCCGACGCCCTCGGCGACGACGGCCCCTCCCTGCCCGGCGCCCCACGGCTCGGCGAACTCTCCGAGCACGCCGACGACCTGGCGGACCGCACGGAGGACGAGGAGATCCGCCGCCTCGCCGAGGCGATCGGCACCGCGAACCGCCTGAAGTGACCCCGCCCCATTGACCTATCCTTACGCGTGAGTAAGTTGACTCCAGAGTAAGTACTCGTGAGTACCAGCGCGTACGAGGGAGTACGAGCGGCAGCACGTCAGCCTCATCCGCGACCGGGAGCCGTCATGGGCGTACGCAAGGATCTGAAACGGGCGAAGCAGCGCACCGACCTGGCGATCCGCACGAAGGCAGAGACCACCAGGGACGAGCGGGGCGTCGTCCGCGAGGCCCGCGTGGCGCCCCTCGCGCCCCGCCCGACGACCGGCAGCATCGCCGACCTCCCGTACACCAACGCCGCCGAGGCCGCCGACGCCGTGGTGCTGCGCCGCGAACGGCACGGCACCTGGCAGCCCGTCACGGCGGCGGCGTTCGCCCGCGAGGTCACTGCCGTGGCCAAGGGCCTGATCGCGGCCGGACTCGAACCGGGCGGCCGCGTCGCCGTGATGTCCCGCACCCGCTACGAGTGGACGGTCCTGGACTTCGCGATCTGGTCCGCCGGCGGCCAGACCGTCCCGGTCTACGCCACCTCCTCCGCCGACCAGGTGGAGTGGATCGTCCGCGACTCGGGCGCCCGGCACGTCGTCACGGAGACGGCCGAGAACGCCGACACGGTCCTGACCGGCACGGCCGGCCACCCGCGGCCCCCACGCGTCTGGCAACTCGACGGCGGCGCCCTCGACGACCTCACCGCCCTCGGCCGGGACGTCCCCGACGAGGAGGTCACCAAGCGCCGCACCGCCCTGACCCCCGACACCACCGCGACCCTCTGCTACACCTCCGGCACCACCGGCCGCCCCAAGGGCTGCGTCCTCACCCACGCCAACCTGCACGCCGAGGCCGCCAACACCGTCGAGCTGCTGCACCCCATGTTCAAGGAGGTCACCGGCGAGACCGCCTCGACGCTCCTCTTCCTCCCGCTCGCCCACATCCTCGGCCGCACCCTCCAGATCGCCTGCCTGATGGGCCGCATCGAGATCGGCCACTGCCCGAGCATCAAGCCCGACGAACTCCGCCCGGCCCTCAGGGCGTTCCGCCCGACCTTCCTGGTCGGTGTCCCGTACCTGTTCGAGAAGATCCACGACACCGGCCGCGCCACCGCCGAGAAGATCGGCCGCGGCGCCTCCTTCGAGCGCGCCCACCGCATCGCCGTCCGCTTCGGCCAGGCCCACATGAACGCGTTCCTGGGCCGTGGCAAGGGACCGGGCCCCGGCCTGCGCGCCGCCCACGCCCTGTACGACCTGCTGGTCTACCGCCGCATCCGCAAGGAACTCGGCGGCCGCATGCGCTACGCCATCAGCGGCGGCAGCCCCCTCGACCGCGAGCTCAACCTCTTCTTCTACGCGGCCGGCATCCTCATCTACGAGGGCTACGGCCTCACCGAGACGACCGCCGCGGCCACCATCGTCCCGCCCCTGGCCCCCCGCCCCGGCACGGTCGGCCTGCCGGTCCCCGGCACCGCCGTCCGCATCGCCGACGACGGCGAGGTCCTCATCAAGGGCGGCATCGTCTTCACCGCCTACTGGAACAACCCGGCCGCGACCGGCGAGGTCCTGGACGACGGCTGGTTCGCCACCGGCGACCTCGGCTCCCTCGACGAGGACGGCTACCTCACCATCACCGGCCGCAAGAAGGACATCCTCGTCACCACCGGCGGCAAGAACGTCTCCCCGGCCGTCCTGGAGGACCGCCTGCGCAGCCGCCCGCCCGTCGGCCAGTGCCTCGTCGTCGGCGACAACCGCCCCTACGTCGCCGCCCTGATCACCCTCGACCCGGAAGCCCTGGCCCACTGGCTGGCGGTCCGCAAACTCCCCGCCGACACCCCGCTGTCCGAGCTGGTCCACGACGAACGCCTGCGCGCCGACGTCCAGAAGGCCGTGGACCACGCCAACGAGGCCGTCTCACGTGCCGAGTCGATCCGCGCCTTCACTCTCGTCGAGGGCGACTTCACCGAGGAGAACGGGCTGCTGACCCCGTCCCTGAAGGTCAAGCGCCAGGCGGCGACGGCCGCGTACGCGGAGCAGATCGAGGCGCTGTACGCGCACCGGTCCTGACCGCAAAGGGGGCGGGCCGCCGAGCAGTCGCTCGGCGGCCCGCCCTTTCGGCGCCGCTGCGTCAGTCGCCGTTCGCCGACAGGATCGACACGTCCTCCAGCAGGTGCGCCAGCGCACCGTCGCGCTTGGCGTTGGTGGAGTTCTCGGCACACTGCTGCTGCTGGTGGTCCGACAGGATCGGGATGTCCTGGATCGGGATACCGATGAGCGCGCCCACACCGATCGGCAGGTCGTTCACGGCGATGCACGGCTTGTTGAACGAGCCCTGGATCAGCGCCATCTGCGGGCTCATGTTGCCGTACGTGGACGAGTTGCCGAAGCTCTGCATCGCCCCGTTGCCGTTCACGCTGGACGGACCGCTGTCGTCGCCGACAGCCAGCGCCTGCGGGGCCGCGGCGGCGGAGGCTCCCATGACGGAAGCGGCGATCGCCGCGGTGGCAATAACCTTCTTGATCACTGACCAGTCCTTTCTGAGGAAACCCCGTCCTCCGGAGCGTTCTGGTCAACTGCACGGGCGGTGCATGGTTTCTCCTCATCACTCTGTCAGCCCATGCCAGGACAGTTTGTGTGTTCTTCGTTCCCGGTGATTATCAGGGCTTTTCCGGGCTGCGGGCCAACCGGGTGAACACCCGCAACCAATTATCCCGGGCCGGGTTGATGAGGCCGTAGGACAGTGCGTCGCTACGAGGAAAGGAACGCGAAGTGCTCAAGAAGGCAATGGTCGCCGCGGCGGCCGCCGCCTCTGTCATCGGTATGTCGGTGGCGGCTGCTCCCCAGGCTCTTGCCGTCGGGGACGACTCCGGACCGTCCGTCGCCAACGGCAACGGCGCCTCGTCGTCGTTCGGCAACTCGGCGACCAAGGGCGACATGAGCCCCCAGCTCTCGCTGGTCGACGGCACGCTCAACAAGCCGTGTGTCGGTGTCCAGGACATCGACGTCGGCGTCGCCGTCCTCATCGCCGCGGTGGTCCAGGACATCCCGATCCTGTCGGACCACGTCCAGCAGCAGTGCGCGGACAACTCCACGAACACCAAGCGGGACGGTGCGCTCAACCACATCCTGGAGGACCTCTCGGTCCTGTCGGCGAACGGCGACTGACCCGTACCGTACGCAGCCCGGGCGGCCCGCCGGATCCACGGCGGGCCGCCCGGCCGTACCCGGGCTTTTCCTGGGGCATTCGAGTGAATTCCCCGGCGTCGTACGTTCCTTGGTTTCTTCAGATGTCAATTCCTCGTTTGCAGGCTGCAGGTCATGAGGGGCATGACCGCAGAGAAGGGAAAAGTTCATGAAGAAGAGCGCTGCTGTCGTCGCAGGCGCGATCATGGCTCTGGGCATGGCCACCCCGGCCGTTGCCGACGCCGGCGCCCAGGGTGCCGCGGTCGGTTCCCCGGGTGTCCTCTCCGGCAACGTCGTCCAGATTCCCGTGCACATCCCGATCAACGTGTGCGGCAACACCGTGGACATCATCGCCGCCCTGAACCCGGCGTTCGGCAACGAGTGCGAGAACGACTGACGCCGTAACGCACCGGCAGTACCGGCTGCGAACTGGCCGGCCCTGGGACAGACCGTTCGTTCCAGGGCCGGCTTTTCCCACTTCTACCAGCAGGAAGACCACGAGATTGCGACAGACCCTGAGCAGGGGAATGGTCGCGGCGGCGGCCGCGACGGGCATCCTGTCCCTGTGCGGTGGCGCCGCCCTCGCCGACGCGTCGGCCGACGGGGTGGCCAAGGGCTCGCCGGGCGCCGCGTCCGGCAACAACGTCCAGGCCCCGGTCACCGTGCCGGTGAACGCCTGCGGCAACACCGTCGACGTGATCGCCGCGCTCAACCCGGCCTTCGGCAACTCCTGCGCCAACGAGGCGGAGAGCGGCGGCGGTCACCGGGACGGCGGTTACGGCGACGAGGGCCGCGACGGCGACGGCGGCCGTGACGGCCACGACTCCTCCGGCATCTCCGAGGACGACGACTGGAGCGGTCACTCACCCGGTGCCGGCTCCGGCTCCCATGAGGGCTCCGGTGAGGGCTCCGGCGCGGACTCCGGCGAGGACTCCCGTGACGGCTCCCGTGGCAGCGACGGCGACGGCGACGGCGGTTACGGCGACGGCGGCTACGGGTACGGCGACACGCCTCCGACCAAGCCCCCGCACACCACCCCGCCGACCAAGCCTCCGCACACGCCCCCGACGAAACCCCCGCACACCACCCCGCCGACCAAGCCCCCGCACACACCCCCGCCGGGCGGCCACCACACCCCGCCGCCCCCCGGTGGGGACCACACGCCTCCCGGTGGGGACCACACGCCCCCCGGAGGGACGGAGCAGCCGCCCAGTCTCCCCGAGACCGGTACCGGGGAACTGCTCGGTGCCGCGGCCACCAGCGCCGCGCTGATCGCGAGCGGCGTCGTGCTCTACCGACGCGGCCGGGCCGCGCAGCACCGCTGACACGCGACGGGTGCCGGACGCTCAGCGCCCGGCACCCGTGGAGTCCTCTGGGATCAGCACTTGCCCGGGAAGAAGAACCCGAGCAGCGGGATGCCCAGCAGGGTCAGCCCCAGGCTGTCGTGCTTGTGGCACTCCCTGGAGTTCGAGTGGTCGTCGCCCCGGTGGTGGACGTTCGCTTCGGCGGCGGTCGCGGTGCCGCCGAGGACGGCGGCACTGAGGGCGAGGCTGCAAAGCACCGTGGTGGTGCGCTTCATGTGAGTCATAAGAATAAAGTAGGCATTTCTCCACAAAAGGCACGTACTTCTATCGCGCCAGTCGGGTGAAGCGCCCCGTCGGGCCCTGGCGCAGCCGGTCGCGCAGGCGGCCCGCGGCATGCCGCCCCCACAGGTGCCACATCGCCCGCCCGGGGGCCCGGTCGTCCGGGGCGTGCCACGCCAGCTCGCGGCCGGCGGGCGCGGGACGCAGCGCGCTCAGCGGCGCGTAGTTCTCCACCACGAACGCCCGGCCCGGCCGCGGCGCCCCCTCCGGCAGCGGACGGTGCGTCAGGTCCAGGTGCAGGGCCCGTACGACGTCCAGGCCCGCCGTGTCCGTGAAGAGCCGGAACTGGGCCCCGGGGCGCGGGTTGAAGTCGAGCAGGTGGTAGCGGCCCGTCCGCCCGCAGCGGCGGAAGTCCAGGTCGAGGATGCCGCGGTAGCCCAGCGCCTCGGTGATCCGCTCGGCGAGCACGTGCACCTCCGGATTGTCCGTCCAGCGGCCCACCGACGTCAGGCCCGCCCCCCGCGGCCGGGCGCGCTGCTTGCGGCCGGTGCCCCCGGCCCGCACCAGCCCGCCGCTGTCGGCGTACCCGTGGAAGAACCAGTCACGGTCCGGGCCCGGCGGCAGGAACGCCTGGAGGAGCAGCCGGCTGCCCGCCTCCCCGGCGCGTGCGTACAGCTCCCGGGCCTGCTGCGCGGAGCGCACCAGCACGGTGCTGCGCAGCCCGCTGCCCGCCGGCACCAGCCAGGGCCTGCTCCACTTCGCCACCGCCGGCAGCCCGAGCCGCGCGACGGCCGTGGCGGCCTCGCGCGCGCTGTCCGGGACGAGCGTCTCGGGGTGCGCGACGTCCAGCGAGGCGCACATCCCGGCCAGTTCCGCCTTGTCGGCGACCCGCTCGGGCAGCGCGCCCGGCATCGCGGGCAGCAGGTAGACGGGCGCCAGTTCCGCCCGCGTCCGGCCCACCGCGACGGCGCCCGCGTCGTCCATCGGGATCAGCACGGCCGGACGCCCGACACGGGTGGCGACGCGGTGCAGCACGCGTGCGACCTCGGCCGGGGAGGCCCCGGGCGGCGGCGGTGCGTGCATCCCGCGGACGAAACAGGACCGGCGTACCGGGCTGCCCTCGCAGTCGGCGACGACGTGCACCTCCACGCCCGCCCGGCCGAGCGAGCGCACGGCACCCAGCGTTCCGTGGTGAAAGGGATTCCGGTCGATCCGCAGCAGAACCGCGGGGACGCGAATGTCGAGCAGCGACACGGGCTTTTCCTTCGAACTGGGTCACCGGTGCGGGCGAGGGGAACACTCGAAAGCCTTAGTGGCGGTGGCGTGAATCCGTTTCATATGACTGGGTGTCAGTAAGCGGAGTCCAACGAAAAGGGGCGGCCATGGCCACACAGCAGCGGTGCGCACGGTCCCGGCGGCTGGCATTCGTCGCGGCGGCGGTCGCCGCGTCGGCGGCGCTGGCGTCCGGCCACACGGTCGCCGCGGGCGCGGGGGCGGCACGGTCGGACGAACCGCCGTCCGCACCGGCACCCGTGGCCACCCCCGCGGCCCCCGCGGCACCCGCCGTCCCGTCGGCCCCGTCCGTCGTGCCGGCACCGGCCGCCACGGAACCGGCCGCGGACCCCGCCGCGAAACCCGCCACGGGACCCTCCGCGACCCCCACCGCTCCCGCCCGGCCCGCTCCCGCGTTCGGCGCCTACCTCGACTACGGCCCCCGCGGCGTGACCCGGATGGCGCAGCTCAGCACCTGGCTCGGCGGTGCCGAACTGCGCGTCGGGCACACCTACCTGCCGGGCGACCGCTGGAGCAACATCGAGGGCCGGCCCGGCTTCCTCGACGTGTGGGCGAACTGGCGGCGCGAGAAGGCCGACCGGCTGCTCGTCCTCAACGTGCCCATGATGGAGCGCAACGAGGAGGGCGTGCCCGACCACGAGGTGCGCCGGCTGCTGCGCGAGGGTGCCGCCGGCCGGTTCGATCACCACTTCCGCGCGCTGGCCGAGCGGCTCGTCGAGCTGGGGGTGCCGGACACGGTCCTCGTGCTCGGCTGGGAGATGAACGGCATCACGTACACCCATCGCTGCGGGCCCGACCCGGAGGCCTGGAAGCAGTACTGGAACAGGATCGTCACCACCATGCGTGCGGTGCCGGGCCAGGAATTCCGGTTCGACTTCACGCCGAGCCGCGGCCGCGACGCCGTTCCCTGGACGCAGTGCTACCCGGGGGACGACACGGTCGACATCATCGGAATGGACGCGTACGACCAGCCGCGCGGAATGTCGTTCGACGAACAGGTGAAGGAGCCCTATGGGCTTCAGCAGCACGTGGAATTCGCGAAGGCCCACGGCAAGGCCATTTCCTTTCCGGAATGGGGACTCTTCCGCAACGGCGACAACGCCGAGTACATGAAGCGCATGCTCGCGTGGATGGACGAGCACAAGCCGCTGTACCAGACGCTGACGGACTACTGCCCGCACGGCGTGTGGCAGTGCGACGCCAACCCCAGGGCGTCCCAGGTCTACCGGTCCTTCCTCTTCGGCCGCGACGACGCCCCCGACCCGGCCCCCACGACCCCGGCCCTGCCACCGGCCCCGACGCCCACACCGCAGCCCACCAAACCCGCCCCGGAGCGTCCGGCCGGCTGCTCGCCGCTGGATCTCGGCGACTGGGTCGAGTACTGGATCGGCGGGAAGCTGTGCCTGCGCCTCGACTGGTGGTCGCGCACCAGGTAGCCGGGGACGAGGCGCCCGGTCCGCGGCGGCGGGCCCGGTCAGGGCCGGCCGCCGCGGTCGCGTTCCCGCAGGCGGCGCAGCAGCTCCTTGCCCCGCCGGCGGGCGGACGCGTCGCACAGCGCCGCCGACAGCAGGGGCGCCGTGCGCCGCCGGGCCAGCAGCAGCCGCTGGTTCACCACCGTCTCGGGACGCCAGTGGTGCTTGTAGGGCTCGTTGCCGCGCAGCAGGCTCAGCGTGCCGAGCGTGCCGTCCTTGGTGTGGGTGGCGGTCGAGTCCAGCAGCATCGCCGCCACGTCCGCCTTGTGCTCACGCAGCACCGGGTCGGCGCCGTACAGGTAGCCGCCCGCGAGCCGCGCCGAGAGCAGCGTCAGGTCCACCGCCACCACCTCGTCGTCCAGCCGGAACTCGGTGACCACCGCGTCCCCGGAACGCACCATCGGCCCGACCGAGCGCACCAGATGCTCACGGAACCGCGCCCGCAGATGCTCCGGCGTCACCTTCCGCCCCTGCCACTGCAGCCGGTGCAGCTCCAGCAGCCGCAGCAGCGCCGCCTCCACCTCGTCGGGGCCGACGACCCGGCGCTGGATGCCGAGCGCGTCCAGTCTGCGCAGCTTGGCGCGCAGCCGCTGCTGGGTCTTGGACGGCAGCCGGGCGATCAGCTCGCCCATCGGCACGGCCGGCAGCTCCAGGCACACCGAGTCGTCGACCCGGCCGCGGGGCCCGGGCCACCGCTCGTAGACCCGCTCGGCGGCACCGCCGGGCCGGACCTCGCGCAGGTCGATCAGCGCGCTGCGGGCGGCGGCCGAGAGGGCGCCGGTGAGCGCGGCCACCGCCGCCTCGCCGTGCTCGTCGTCGACCAGCACGTCCCCGTAGTCGGAGATCGCCCCGCCGAGCGGCACCAGAGCCGGCAGCGGACGCCGTACGAGCCTCAGCGGCGCGGCGGCGACGAGGTCACCGCCGTCCCCGGCGCGCACCAGCACCACCCGCAGCCGTCCGCGCCCGCCGTACGACACCCACCACGAACGCAGCCAGGCGTGGCTCTGGAAGGGGGTGGCGGCGGCGTACCGCCGGTGCAGCCGGTCCCAGTCGGCGCCGAGGCCGGCGAAGGCGCGCTCGTCGGTGACCAGTTCGGCGGTGTACGTCACAGCTGCCCGTGCGCGTCGGCGGCGACGGCCGGGCCGGGCACGGCGGCTGCCCGCCCGGCGGGGTCGGCGGCCCGCCGGGGCCGGACCAGCAACGCCAGCCCGCCGAGCAGCCCGCCCGCGCTCGCGCCGACCAGCCCCGTCACCGTGGCCGTCGCCGAGGACGGCTCGGCGGGCCGCACCGCGCGGGCGAACTGCTGGAGTTCGACGTGGGTGGACTGCTCGGTGTCGCCCGCGTGCCGGGTCAGCGCCCGGGCCACGGCGTTGGCCATGTCGGCGGCCAGGTCCGGACGGGAGGAGGTCGCCGTGACCGCCACCATCGGCGCGTCCGGCGAGGTCGCCGTCCGGACGCTGTCCTGGAGCGTCTTCACGGGCACCCCCGCCCACACCTGGGCGTCCCCGAGCACGGCGAGTTGCGGGGCGACCCGGCCGTAGGCCTGGGCGAAGCCGAGGGCGGTGGCGGTGTCGGACTTCGCCGTCGGCACGGCGACGACATAGCTGGTCGCCGTGTACTCCGGGGTCCTGACCAGGCCGTACGTGCCGCCGAGCAGCCCCCCTGCCACGGCCCCGGCCGCGAGCAGGGACCAGGGGGGCAGGGACCTGGCGAGGGCGGTGACCGGGTGGTGCTGCCTTGCGGGGGTGTCGGTCATGAGGTGCGGGCTTCCTGGAACGAGGGGGACAGGGGGCGGGAGACCGCGCCGGCGTACACGTCCATGAGCCGGGCGGCGCTGCGGGTGATGCAGTAGTGGCGGGCGGCCTCGGGCACCGTGCGCGGCCCCGGGCCCTGCCGGCGTACGTCCGTCAGGGCCCGGGCGAACGCGTCGGGGCCGCCGGTGACGCGCCGGGCGGCGGGAGCGGCGGACGCGGGCAGGTCCTGAAGGGCGGGGCAGGAGGCGTAGAGCACCGGCAGGCCGGACGCCAGCGCCTCCACGACGGCCAGGCCGAAGGCCTCCTCCGGGGACGGCGAGGCGAGGACGTCCATCGCGGCGGTCAGCGACGGCAGGTCGGGTCCGGGCGAGCCGTCCGGCACGCAGGGGCGTTCGCCGGTGAACAGCACCCGGTCGGCGACCCCGGCGGCGCGGGCCGTGCGCCGCAGCACGTCCTCCTCCGGGCCGCCGCCGACCAGCAGCAGCCGGTGGTCGTCGGGGAGTTGCGCCAGTGCCCGGACGAGCACGCCGAAGCGCTTGCCGGGCGCGAGGCGGCCGACCGCGCCGATGACGAACGCGTCGTCCGGCAGGCCGAGCCGGCGGCGCGTGTCCCGGCGGCGGGCCGGGTCGAAGCGGAAGCGGGCCAGGTCGATGCCGTTGGGCACGACCTCGATGCGCGGCCCGGGCACGCCCCAGCGCCTCAGCCGCTCGGCGACCGTGGGGGAGACGGCGACCGTCGTACGGCCGAGCCGCTCGCCCGCCAGGTACAGGGCGCGCACCCCCGCGTTCAGCGGGCGTCCCTCCATCTGCGAGTCGCCGAGGGAGTGCTCGGTGGCGACGACCGCCCGGACCCCCGCGAGGCGCGCGGCGATCCGGCCGTAGAGGCAGGCGCGGTAGAGGTGGGTGTGCACGAGCTGGTAGCCGCCCGCGCGGATGACCCGCACCAGGCGGGGCAGGGCGCCCAGGTCGCGGTTGCCCGCCATGCCGAGGTGGTGCACGCGCACCCCGTCGGCGCGCAGCCCGGCGGCCACCGGGCCCGGGTTGGTCAGGGTCACCACGTCGCAGTCGACGGGCAGGTGCCGCAGCAGCAGCCGCAGTTGCTGCTCGGCGCCGCCGACGCCGAGGCCGGTGATGATGTGCAGGGCCCTCACCGCGGCTCCTCGACGGGTCGGCGGCGCAGCCGGTGCAGCCGGTGCTTCAGGAACAGCCGTACGGCGGTGTCGTTCTGGCCGATGTGCACCCGCGGCAGGGCGTGCGGGCCGCCCAGCGGGCCGGGGTCGATCGCGCAGCCGTAGCTGTAGCCGGCGTCCCGAACGGCGTCGACGGCACGCCGGTCGACCGTGCCGTAGGGGTAGCAGAAGCCGGCGGGCGGGGTGCCGGTCAGCTCCGCGAGCACCGTCCTGCTGCCCTCGGCCTCCGACTTCAGCGCGATGTCGTCCGCCTCGGTCAGGTCGACGTGGGTGAGGCCGTGCGAGCCGATCTCGACGCCCTCGGCCGCCGCGTGTCGGACGCCGTCGGCGGTCAGCAGCGGCTTGCGCGGGCCCAGCGGGTCCCAGGCGTTGTCGCCGCCGAGCCGGCCCGGCAGCACGAACAGGGTGGCGCCGCAGCCGTGGCGGCGCAGCACGGGCAGGGCCTCGGTGACGAAGTCGGCGTAGCCGTCGTCGAAGGTGAGCCCGACCAGGTCGCGGCCCTCGCCGCGGGCCCGGGCGGCGAGCAGCTCGGCCATGGAGACCCCGCGCAGCCCACGCCGCCGGAACCAGCCGAGCTGCCGGTCCAGCCGCTCGGGCGAGACGGTGATGCGGTACGGGTCGTCCGAGGGGTCGCCGACGGAGTGGTACATCGCCACGAACGGGACCGGGCCGGGTCTGACGCGGGTGCCGGTGTCCGGGGAGTCAACGGGAGCGGCCATGAGGGAGCCTTCGTGAGACGGAACGGAGGGATTTCAGCGCGGTGCCGCAGCCCTGGTCGCCCAGGGCCCGGCCGAGCAGGAGGAAGACGGCGGCGACGGTGACCGCGCCGGCGGTGAGGGCGAGGGCGGGGGAGTCGAAGCGGCCCGCGGCCCAGGCGCCCGCGAGCGTCGCGGCCACCGCCGCGACGACCGGCCGGCACAGCTCCGGCAGCATGCGCCGGGTGCGGATGGGGATGCTGCGCGGGCCCATGCCGGCGAGCAGCAGGGCGGCCGTGACGGTGATGCCGGCGGCGTTGGCGGCGGCGATCCCCCGCACGCCCCAGGGGCCCACCGCCCAGGCGCCGGCGGCGGCGGTGACGACGAGACCCGCCGCCATCGCGCCCAGCGGGTACCAGGTGGCCCGCCCCGCCGAGAAGTACGAGCGGATCAGGGCGCCGACCAGGGTCTGTGCCAGCAGCCCTAGGGCGTAGACCCGCATCACCCCGACCGTGGCCGCCGTGTCCCGGCCGGTGAACGCGCCGCGCTGGAAGAGCAGTTCGATGATCTGCGGGGCGCAGGCCACGACGACCGACGCGCCGGCCAGCACCAGGCACGCGGCCAGGGCGAGATCGCGTTCCACGCGGTCGCGGGCCCGCTCGGTGTCGCCGTCGGCCAGGGCGCGGGCGACCACCGGGAAGGTGACCGTGCACAGCATCAGCGACAGCGTCATGGGGATCTGGGCGACCTTCTGCGCGTAGTTCAGGTGCGAGATGGCGCCGGCGGGCAGGGTGGAGCCGAGGAACCGCTCGATCAGGACCTGCGACTGCCGGCACAGCGCGAACAGCAGCACGGCGGCGATCAGCGCCAGCCCCATCGGACGCCCGCCGCCGCCCTCCCCACCGGCCGGTCCGCCCACCGTCGCCGACCGGCCGCTCAACTCCCGCCACAGCACCGGCAGTTGCGCCACGACCATCAGACAGCCGCCCGCGGCCACCCCGAACGCCGCGGCGCGCACGCCCCACCGCCCGCCGAGCACGAGCACCGCGGTGATGATGCCGGTGTTATAGGCGACGTAGATCGCCGCCGGGGCGAGGAACCGGCGGTGGGCGCGCAGGGCCGCGCTGCAGTACCCGGCCAGCCCGAAGGTCAGCACGCAGGTGGCGGTGAGCCGGGTGCAGTCCACGGCGAGCGCGGGGTCGGGCAGGCCCGGGGCCAGCACGCGGACGACCTGCGGTGCCAGGGCCGCCAGCAGCGCGGCGACGGCGGCGAAGGCCAGGGCCAGCCGGGGCAGCGTACCGGCGACCAGCGAACGGACCGGGTCGCCGGGGGCGCCCTGCGCGCGCCGGGCCAGGGCCATGCTGAACGCCGGGATCAGCGCGATGGCCAGCCCGTCCTCGATGAGCAGGGTGGCCGCGAACTCCGGCACGGTCCACGCCACGAGGAACGCGTCCGTCGCACTCCCCGCCCCGAACATCCGCGCCAGCGCCTGGTCCCGCACCAGCCCGAGCAGCGCCCCGGCGGCGGAGAGGACGGCGGTGACCAGGGTGGCCCGGGCGAGGAACCCGCGGGTGACGGGGGCGTCGGCGGGGGAGGGGCGGAGAGCGGCCGAAGACTGGGGGGGAGCCGGGGTCTCGGAGTCGGCGGGCAGGCGGGAGGCGGTGGGCAGGCGGGGGTCGGTGGGCAGGCGGGGGTCAGTGGGCAGGCGGGAGTCGGCCGGCGGGCGGGAGCCGGCGGAAGCCGGGGAGAGGGCCGTACTCCCGGCCGCGGCCGAAGCCTGCGGGGCGCTTGAGGGCCGGCTCGCCGCCGAGGCATGCGGGGTGGTTGAGGGCCCGGCCGGCGCCGAGGTGTGCGGGACGCGTGGGGGCCGGCTCGCGGTCGAGGCATGTGGGTCGCGTGGGGGCCGGCTCGCGGTCGAGGCATGTGGGTCGCGTGGGGGCCGGCTCGCGGTCGAGGCATGTGGGTCGCGTGGGGGCCCGCTCGCGATCGAGGCCTCCGGGGCGCGTGGGGGCCCGCTCGCCGCCGAGGCATGCGGGTCGCTTGAGTGTCCGTTCGCGGTGGGAGCCCCTGGTGCCGCCTCCGCGAGGCTCGCGGTCGGTGGCCGTGGGGCGGTAGAGGGACCACTCGCGGTCGGAGATCCTGGTGCGGCCGGGGGAGCGCTCGCGCTCGCAGCCCCGCAGACCGTCGTCTCCCTGCCCGGCTCCGTCTGTTCAGGCGTCACCGTCATCGTGCCGGTGCCCCCTCCGCCAGACCCCGGGCGCTCGCCCCGGCCGGGTCCCGGCCGGACACCCCCGGGGCGTCGGCGGCGGACAGACCCCACCACGCCGCCAGGCCGAAGCACATCGCGGTGAGGACCGTCGACGGGCCCCCGATGTCGGCGTAGGCGAAGTCGGTCAGCTGCCAGACCAGCAGGCCGCAGGCGATCAGGCCGCAGTCGAGGCCCGGTCCGCCGGCCCGGCGGGTCCGCCACAGGGCGCGCACCGCGCACAGCAGCAGCGCCAGCCAGCAGCCCGCCAGGGCCAGCAGCCCGAGCAGCCCCTGCTCGGCCAGGATGAGCAGGTACATGTTGTGGGGGGACAGCAGCGGCTGCCTGCGGAAGGCCGCGCCCGCGCCCTCCGTGTCGCTGCCCGCCGAAAGGGCGAGCGAGGCGTGCGAGTCCCGGTGTTCGGGGAAGCCCTTCAACCCCACCCCGGTCAGCGGATGCTCGCGCCACATGCCGGTCGCCGCCGCCCACATCGTGTACCGGTCGGTCACCGACTGGTCGGGCGCGTCCGCGACCCGGGTGATGCTGCTGATCCGCTCCTGGAGCATCGCCGTACCGAGCCCGAAGCCCCCCACCAGGACCACGCTCACCGCGGCCACCACCGCCCCGGCCGCCAACGCCCGCCGCAGCCCGGCCAGCAGCAACTGCGCCGAGACCGCCACCGCCGTCGCGATCCACGCCCCGCGGCTGAAGGACAGCGCGAGCGGCGGCAGCAGCGCCAGCGCGCAGGCCAGCGCGACGATCCGCTGCCGTACGGGCGCGGCCCCGAGCGCGAGACCCACCGCGCACACCAGGCCGAGGGAGACGACCGTGGCCATGCCCATCACGTCCTGCGCCCCGAACGTGCCCACGGCCCGCACCGGCCGCCCCTGGTACGAGGCACCGGTCCCGGTCGCGTACTGGTGCACGCCCACCGCCCCCTGCCACCCCGCCAGCGCCACGAACGACCAGGCCAGCAGCCGGAAGTCGCCCCGGTCCCGCAGGAGGAGCAGCACGGCGGCGGGGACCAGCACGAAGACCTGGAGATAGCGGCCGAGGCCGATGAGCCCCTCGCCCGGCGAGACCGCTCCCGTCGCGGCGACGGCGACCCCGAGCACCGGGAGGCCCAGCACCACGGCCGCCGTGGGCGACAGGGGCCGCCGCCGGTCCCGTACGACACGGACCGCGCAGTACAGCACGACCAGCGCGGACACCGCGTCGGCGGGTCCGGCACCGCCCTCGCCGCCCGGCCCCAGCGGCAGGGCGAGCAGGACGACGACGGCCAGCAGCGGCAGCACGGGCGCAAACGCCCCAGCCCGGATCATCGGCCGCTCAGCTCCCCGTCGGACGCACGAGCGCGGCGGCCGTACGCAGCAGGAGGCACACGTCCTGCCACAGGGACCAGTCGTCGATGTACGCGTTGTCGAAGCGGGCCCGGTCCTCGATCGAGGTGTCGCCGCGCAGCCCGTGCACCTGGGCGAGACCGGTGATGCCGGTCCGTACCCGGTGGCGGGCCGCGTAGCCCGGGTAGGTCTGGCCGAACTTGGCGACGAAGTAGGGGCGTTCGGGGCGCGGGCCGACCAGGCTCATGTCGCCGCGCAGCACGTTCCACAGCTGGAGCAGCTCGTCCAGCGAGGTGCGGCGCAGGAAACGGCAGAACCACGGCATGCGGCGTTCGTCCGCCACGCTCCAGCGGGTCGCCGACTCGTGCTCGTCGACCGGGCGGTGGGTGCGGAACTTCAGCAGCGTGAAGGGCCGGCCGTCCTTGCCGATCCGCTCCTGCCGGAAGACGACCCCCGGCCCGTCGGTCGTCCGCAGCACCACCGCGCACACCAGCAGCAGCGGGCTGACCAGGAGGAGCAGCGCCCCCGAGACCAGCACGTCGAGCGCCCGCTTGCCGGCGCTGCCGCGCTGCCCGGCCCCGAGGTCCAGGCGACGGCAGGGGAACCCGGCGAGCCGGTCCCCCGACCGGTACGACGGCACGTCCGGGTCGACCTCCCACACCGTGCAGCCCGACTCGGCCAGCGCCCGCAGCAGCGGCCCCTGCCCGGACCGCGCCGAGGGGTGCACGGCCAGCACCTCGCGCACCCCGTTCTGGACGATCGCCCGCTGGACCTCCTCGCCCGTGGTCAGCACCGGCAGGCCCTCGCCGCCGTCCGGCTCCTCGGCGACGATCCCCACCGGCCGCACCCCGTCCCGGGGATGACGCAGCACGGCCGCGGCCACGCGCTGCGCGGTGGCGGCGGGCCCG
Organism: Streptomyces olindensis; assembly: GCF_040645895.1. NCBI lineage: Bacteria > Bacillati > Actinomycetota > Actinomycetes > Kitasatosporales > Streptomycetaceae > Streptomyces > Streptomyces olindensis. The sequence continues at coordinate 47,241 of NZ_JBEYZD010000034.1, forward strand.
ACGACGAGCGCGGCCCGCGGCCGGCGCAGCAGCCCGGCACGCCGCCAGGCGTGCACCGCGCCGCGCCCGGCGCAGCTCGCCGCGGTCTGGAGCAGGAAACCGGTGAGCAGCGTCCGGACGGACAGCGCGTGGTGCGGCGCGTACGCCGCGGCGAACGCCCCGAGCGCCAGCCATGCCACGGCGATCCGGCCGCACACGGCGGGCAGTTCGTCCAGCACGGCCGGCACGCGCGCGGGCCGGTGCGGGCGCAGGAGCAGCGAGGCGGCCAGCAGCACCGCCACGAGCAGCGGGCGGCGCTGGCCGCCGGTGAGCGCCAGCAGGCCCAGCACGGCGGCGGTGAGGTCCGCGGCGAGCAGGGGCAGCGGTGACGCGGCCCGGACCGGGGATCGGCGGACGGGGAGGCGGAAGCCCGCCGCGGCGCCGCGCGGCGGCAGGAGCGTCACGGGCGTGGAGCCGAGGTCCCGCGGCTGTCCGGCGGGAGTGGGAACGGTGCTTTCCGCGGTCACGAGTGGACTGACTCCCTGTACTCGGTGGACACGGCGTCCGCGCCCAGGAGTTCGCGGTACACGTCGGCGACCGCCTGGGCAGTGCGGCGCACGTCGTGTGTGGACAGGACGTGCCGGCGCGCCCGCCGGCCTAGCGACTCGCGCAGCGGCGGATCGAGCAGCAGCCCGGAGACGGCCCCGGCCAGTGCCGCCGGGGCGACGGCGGGGACCAGGCAGTGCGGCGCGTGCCCGGGCGGCAGGCTCTCGCGGGCCCCGCCCACGTCCGTCACCACCACCGGCCGCCCGCACGCCATGGCCTCCAGCGGCGCCAGCGCCATGCCCTCCCAGCGCGACGGCAGGACGACCAGGTCCGCCGCCTGGTACCAGGGCACGACATCGGCGACGTCCCCCGCGAACAGCACGGAACGGGGGGCCAGGGCCCGCAGCCGGCCGTGGTCCGGCCCGTCGCCGACCAGCGCGAGGCGCGCCCCGGGCACCCGCCGCAGCACGGAGTCCCACGCCGTCAGCAGGACGTCCTGCCCCTTCTGCCGGCACAGCCGTCCCACGCACACCACGAGCGGGGCCCCCGGATCCAGGTCCGGCACCAGGGCCGCCCGTACGGCGTCCGCGGCGGCCGGGCGGAAGCGTTCGACGTCGATCCCGTTGGGGACGACGCTCCACCGCCCCCGGACCCCGGCCGCCGCCCCGAGCCGGCGCTCGGCCTCGCTGACGCACACCACCCTCGCCGCCCAGCGCGCCCCCGACCGCTCCCAGCCGCGGGCGAGGGCCGCGGTGGCCCCGCCGACCGCCTCGAACGACCAGGCGTGCGGCTGGAACACCGTCGGGATCCGTCCCCGCACGGCGAGCCGCCCGGCCAGCCCGGCCTTCGCGCTGTGCGCGTGCACCAGGTCGGGCCGCACGTCCGCCACGACACGGGCCAGCCGCCGCGCCTCGCCCATCAGGGAGGGCCCCGGCTGACGCGTCGCCGCCCAGTGCCGTACGTCCGCGCCGAGCGCCGCGAGCCGGGCCGCGAGGGGGCTGTCGGGGCAGGCGACCGTGACGCGCAGGCCGGCGGCGAGCTGGGCGCGGGTCAGGTCCGTCACGACACGGGCCACCCCGCCGTCCACGGGCTGGGTGACGTGCAGGACCCGTGGCGGAGGGTCGGTCGGTGACAGGTGCATGCGCGGTTTTCCTCGCTCACGGACGGCGCTCGGGACGGCGGGAACGCGCCTCACTGCCGGATGCCGGCAGCGCCGAAGAGCGCGCCGGCGCACGCCGCGTTCCGCTGGGGAACGAGCCGGAAGGCCACCTGGTCACCACCACACCGCAGGGCTTCGCGGAACGTGGTCTCCCCTGGGCGGTCGGTCGAAAGGGCGAGCGAGACGCCGGTGCCGCCGGGGCCGGCCTCCCTCGCACGGAGCAACGGCGGGACCGGGGAGTTGCGCATGACCGGCGTGGCCTTTCGGAGACGGGTCAGGGGGCCGTCATCAGTGCGATCTGCTTGCTGTCGGGGTGCGTTGAGAGGTGCGCAACTGTAGTCGCCATCCGTACTATTCCGGAGAAACCGGACGAGTGTGTCGGAAGCGTGAAGAGCGCCCCTGTGCCGGGATCACTCCTTTGGCGGCACAACTCGCGCGCACGCCACGCGTTGACACAACGCCGGGCATCCGCCCGGATGTTTGTGTCAACCCCCAAGGAGCACCTCTCCATGTCGCGTATCGCGAAGGGCCTGGTCCTGACCTCCGCTGCCGCTGCCGCTGTCGCGGGCAGCACCGGCATCGCCGCCGCCGACGCCGGCGCGCAGGCCGCCGCCGCCCACTCCCCGGGCGTGCTGTCCGGCAACGTCGTCCAGGTGCCGCTGCACATCCCGATCAACGTCTGCGGCAACACGGTCGACATCATCGGCCTGCTGAACCCGGCGTTCGGCAACGAGTGCGAGAACGACTGACGTCGTTCGCGGAACACCTGGCCGGCCGCCCTCCCGTGGGACCACACGGAAGGGCGGCCGGTTCGCGTTGCGCCGAACGGGCGCGGCGGGGCGGCCCGGCGGGCGGGGCCGCGCACGCCGCCTACCAGGGGGGACGCCGCCAACCCCGGGAGGCGGCGCTGACCTGGTGCGTTCTCTCGGTTGCGGAGCGTTCCGGCCGCTCGCACGGTGGGCACAAGATCCGACGCACCACCGAAAGGAACCCCCATGCGTCTGCCCGCACGGCGAATCGCGACCCCCGCGCTCTGCGCCACGCTGCTGCTCGGGGTCACCGGGCCCGCGGCTGTGGCCGCCGACAGCGCATCGGCCCCGGAGCACACCCACGCGGCGACCCGGGCCCCCGTCCCCGAGGCGGACGAACTGCTCGGCCAGGTCGAGATCCTGGGCGACCTCGGCGGCGTGCTCACCCCGGTCGCCGACCTGCTGAGTGCCGTGCTCAAGGCGGACGGCGGCCAGTTGGCGCCCTCGCAGGCGGCCAAGCTCGGCACCTCGGTGCAGGACGCCATCGACCAGGCGACCGCGCCCTCTCCCGCGGCCCCGCCGGCCGTGGCCCAGCCGGACGCCGCGGCCCCGAGCAGCCCGCTGCCGCAGGCCAGCACGCTGCCCGCGCCCGTCGACGACCGGGCCGAGGTGCCGGACGGACTCGCGGCCGAGGCACTGGCCGCCCTGGAGAAGGCGACCGACGGTCTGCTCAAGGCCGTGACGTCCGGTGACGCCGCCAAGGTGACCCCGGCCGTCGACTCGGTCGTCTCCGGCCTCGTCAACACGGTCGCCGCCACCCTGGCCGGCAGCAGGCTGCCCGCCCCCGACCTGGCCGGCCTGCCCTCACTGCCGAAGGCCCCCTGACAGCTTCCCGTTTCAGCTTTCTGTTTCAGCGGCTTTCTGTTTCAGCGACTCATATGAGGTTCCGGCCACGGGGTTTCCGCTCCGCACAGGCCTCGTTAGGCACGTCGTCAGGATTCCCCGCCGGTGACACCCGTCGCCGAAGAAAGGATTCACGATGAAGTCCCTGAAGGCTGCCGCCGTCGTCGCCGGTTCCCTCGTCGCCGCAGCCGGCGCCGCCCCCGCCCACGCCGCCTACGACCCCGACCACGTGACCCCCACCAGCCTCAACGGCGCCGTCAACGCGCTCACCCGGGAGCCCATCGACCCGATGCCGCTCAAGCACCAGTCGAACGCGCTCGACACCGAGAACGAGGACTCCGTGCTCAGCACGGTCAAGAAGGCGACCACGAAGCTGAACCAGAACGGCGGGCTGCTCGGCGGGCTTCCGCTGCCGAAGTGACCCCGCCCGCGCACGACGCGGCACGCACGGCGGGCGCCGGCCGGGCGTTCGCCCTGCTGCTGGTCGTCACGGGCGCGGCGGGGCTGCTGGCGTCCTGGATCATCACCCTCGACAAGTTCAAGCTGCTCGAGGACCCGGACTTCACCCCCGGGTGCAGCATCAACCCCGTGCTGTCCTGCGGCAGCGTCATGGAGAGCGACCAGGCCGAGGCCCTCGGGTTCCCCAACCCCATGCTCGGACTGGTCGCCTACGGCGTCGTCGTCTGCGTCGGCGTGAGCCTGCTGGCCGGTGCCCGCTTCCCCCGCTGGTACTGGCTCGCCTTCGACGCCGGGTGCCTCTTCGGCGTGGGGTTCGTGTCGTGGCTGCAGTTCGAGTCGCTGTACCGGATCAACGCGCTGTGCCTGTGGTGCTGTCTGGCGTGGGCCGCGACGATCCCCCTGTTCTGGTACGTGACGTCGTTCGCCGTGCGCCACGCCTTCCTGCCCGCGCCCGGCCCGGTGCGCCGTTTCCTCGACGAGTTCAGCTGGCTCCCGCCGGTGCTGCACCTCGGCGTCGTCGGCATGCTCATCCTGACGCGCTGGTGGGACTTCTGGACGAGCTGACGGACACCCCGTCGTATTACTGCGGCAGTCGGGGGAATTGTGCGCTGGTGCGGTTCCCCGGCTCGTTACTCGGTACGCACGCTGAGCCCCCGACACGTGAAAGGGACCGTACTCCAGATGAAGTCGACCACCCGAGGAACCCTCGCCGCAGTGATCACGTGTGTGGCGGCCGCGGCCGGCGCCGCCACCGCGACCCCCGCCGCCGCGGTCGGCACGGTCCCCGTCCCCGTGCCGCTGGGCGGCGCCGAGAAGGCCCTCAACGTGGAACTGCCCGAGGCCACCGGAGAGCTGCCCGTGCCGATGCCGGGCTCGCCCGACGGGCCCCGCTACGTCGAGGGCCGGCTCATCCCCGAGCGGGCGATCCCCCAGCTGCCGGTCCACGGCGGACTGCCCGGCGCCGACCTGCGGGCGCCCCTGCCGCACATCCTCGGAGCCGGCTTCGACCACATCGGCGTCGACGCCCCCGCCTCCGACCTGCGGACGCTGGCGCCCGGCGTCTCCGTCGACGCCCCGCTCAGCTCGCCCAACGCGGACGGCTTCGGCCTGCCCCAGCCGCAGCTCCCGCAGGTGGGCGTGCTGGCCCCGGTGGTGCAGGCGGTGCCGACGGCGGACCTGGGTCTCGGCCCCGGCCTGTAGACCGGCCGCCGTACCGGGTGTTCTCGTGTGGCCCTCGCGGTGGTGACCGCGGGGGCCTTCGGGCTGTTACCGCTACGACAACCGAACGGACGAGGAGCACAGGATGGTCGTAGGGGTCGGCGGAGTACCGGTAGGGGCGGAGCGCGGGCCGGTGAGGCCCGCGGCGGACGCGGGCGTGAAGCGGCGGGATCTGGCGCGGGGGCTGCTCGGCGCGGTGTCCGCCGTCGCCCTCGCCCCCGTCGTCGCCGCCTCCCGGCCCGGGGAGTCCGGGGCCGGGGGCACGGAAGTACGGGCCGGGGACGGTGTGTTCGACGAGGTCTACCGGGGCCGCCGCATCCGCGGTGTCCTCGCCCCCGTGCCGGAGCGCGCCACCGGCGACGTGGAGTGGCACGTCACCGTGGACGGCCGGCCGCTGCACCTGATGCGCCGTGCCGACGGCAGCTGGCTGAGCATGGTCGACCACTACCGCTCCTACCCCTCCCCGCTGGCGGCGACCCGCGCGGCCGTCGACGAGCTGGGCCCCGGCAGCCGCCTGCGCGAGGTGGGCGGCCACGGCCCGGGGCACCTGGAGGGGGGACCCCATGGCGTACACGCGTAAGGACGTCAGCACCCTGACGCGCACCGAGAAGCGCCGGTTCGTCAAGGCGATGCTGGAGGTGAAGCGGCGGGGCGAGTACGACGAGTTCGTGCGCACGCACATCGAGTACTACACCGCCGACGGCGAGGACGGCCTGCGCACGGCCCACATGGCGCCCTCCTTCCTGCCCTGGCACCGGCAGTTCCTGCTGGAGCTGGAGAAGGCGCTGCGCCGGGTCGACGCGTCGGTGTCCGTGCCGTACTGGGACTGGACGCGCGACCGCACGACCACGTCGGCGCCCTGGACCGCCGACCTCCTCGGCGGCAACGGGCGGCGCTCCGACCGCCAGGTGATGACCGGGCCGTTCGCCTACGCGGAGGGCAACTGGACCATCAGGGAGGGCGTCACCGACGAGGAGTTCCTCACCCGGGACCTCGGCCGCGCCCGCGACCCGATCAAACTGCCCACCAGGAGCGAGCTGGAATGGGCCCTGAAGGACCCGGTCTACGACGTCTCGCCCTGGGACTCGACGGCCGGCAAGGGCTTCCGCAACAAGCTGGAGGGGTGGGGGAGCGGGCGGGGCAGCGCCTCCTGGCACAACCACAACCGGGTGCACCGCTGGGTCGGCGGTGCCATGGTCGGCGGCGCGTCCGTCAACGACCCGGTCTTCTGGCTGCACCACGCCTTCATCGACCTGGTCTGGTCCCGCTGGCAGCGGCGTCACCGCAACCACCGCTACCTGCCGGCGAAACCGCCCGGCCCGGCCGGCGCGCAGCACCGGCGGGTGGTGGCCCGGCACGAGAAGCTGCCGCCGTGGGATGTGACGCCGGATCAGTTGGAGGACCACGGGCGGATCTACCGGTACGCGTGAGGCACCGCCGGGCGGGACGGCGGGCAGTGCTCGACGTCGGCCGGTTCCGTGGCTCATGCGCCGGTTCCGTGGCTCATGCGGCCGGTTCCGTGGCTCATGCGGAGAGCCCCGGCGCTCGAGGTGCCGGGGCTCTCCGTGGGTGCGCGGGGGTGCGCAGTGATCAGTGGCCGTACCCGTGGCCACCGTGGTGGCCCTTGTGGTCGTCCTTGTTTTCGCACTCGTTGCCGAACGCCGGGTTCAGCAGGCCCACGATGTTGACCGTGTTGCCGCAGAGGTTGATCGGCACGTGGACCGGCACCTGCAGGACGTTGCCCGACAGGACGCCCGGCGACCCGACGGCCTTGCCCTGGGCGCCCGCGTCGGCCAGGGCCAGACCGGCTCCGCTGATCACCACGGCACCCGTGCCGAGCGCGACACCGGCTGCCTTCGCGATGCGAGACATCACGTTCTCCTTCTGACTCGGTGAGCACGGCGGCAGGAGGCGCGCCGCACTTCCCGTTCAACGCGCCCGTTCACCGCGGGTCACGGCGATCATGGCCGGATCACCCGTCCTGGAGGCGGTCAGGGGAGCCGTCGTACCGGAGTGCCGTCGAGGAAGGCCCGGATGTCCTCCACGGCCTGCCCGTAGTAGGTCGCGTAATTGGCGCGGGAGACGTACCCGAGGTGCGGGGTGGCGAGGAGGCGGGGAGCCGTGCGCATCGGGTGTCCGGCGGGCAGGGGCTCGATGTCGAAGACGTCCACCCCGGCGCCCGCGATCCGGCCGGCGTGCAGGGCGTCGAGGAGGGCGTCCTGGTCGACGATCGCCGCGCGCGAGGTGTTGACCAGGTAGGCGGTCGGCTTGAGGAGGGCGAGTTCGGCGGGGCCGAGCAGACCGCGGGTGCGGTCGCTGAGCGCGAGGTGGACGGAGACGAAGTCGCTCTCCGCGAGCAGTTCCTCCTTGGAGCCGGCGAGTTCCACGCCGACCTCCTCGGCGCGCTCCCGGGTGAGGTTCTGGCTCCACGCGGCGACCCGCATGCCGAAGGCGAGACCGACCTGGGCGACGCGGCTGCCGATCTTCCCCAGGCCGAGGAGCCCCAGGCGGCGGCCGTGCAGATCGGCACCGACGGTGCTCTGCCAGCGGCCGCCGGTGCGCAGGGCGGTGTTCTCCTCGACGATGCCGCGGGCGAGGCCGAGCAGCAGCGCCCAGGTCAGTTCGACCGGCGGGGTGGAGGAGCTGGCCGTGCCGCAGACGGTGACACCGTGTGCCTCGGCGGCCGCGTAGTCGATGACCGAGTTGCGCATGCCGGAGGCGACGAGCAGTTTCAGCCGGGGCAGCCGGGTGATCAGCGAACCGGGGAACGGTACGCGCTCGCGCACGGTCACCACGATGTCGAAGTCGGCCAGGGCCGCGGCGAGGGCGTCCTCGCCGTCGATGTGGCTGTCGAAGCAGACGACCTCCACGTCGTCCGCGACCACCGACCAGTCGGCGACCTCCGTCGCCACCTTCTGAAAGTCGTTCAGCACAGCACAGCGCAGCCGCACGTCGTCGTCTCCCTCTCGCGGACAGGGGCTTGGAGAACTGACTCTACGACGGGCTGTTCCGCCTTCTGCGGCCTGGCCGCCGCCCCCGGTCTTCCCGGGGTGGGGGGCTGACCGGCGGCACTGGACGCCGGTCAGCCCGTCCGTCAGACGCCGGTCCGTCCGTCGACGAGCTCTCGCACGATGTCGAGGTGCCCGTTGTGCCGGGAGATCTCTTCGATGAGGTGCAGGATCACCCAGCGGAGATCCACATGGCGGCCGTCGCCGATGGGGCGCTTGGCCTTGGTGTTCACATCGTGCTCGGACAGCAGACGACGGTAGCGGTCGCTCTGCTCCTCGTATTCGGCGAGCAGCCGGGGCAACGGGATGTCCACCGCAGTCCGCATCTCGGGGTCGGGGTCGTCGTCGGTCGCCTGCGTGAGCGGACCCTCGGGTTCCTCCCCCAGGAACATCACTTGGATCCAGTGGTATTCGACCCACCGCAGATGGCTGATCAGCCCGCACAGGGTCATCAACGGTGAGTTCGGAAGCGGGGCTTTCCGGGCGTCTTCCGCGGACACGCCCTCGCACTTCGCGCGCGCCGTGGCACGGGCGTAGTCGAGGAAGGTCATCAGCTGCGTGCGCTCGTCCCAGGCGGGAGGCGTATCGGTTCGTTGCGTCATCAGGAGGAGGATCTCGCGGGGCTGAGGGGGTGTCGAGTGATTACAAGTAGATGAGTTCGAGAGGCCGATGGGGAAGCAGCCGACCGAAGTCCGTGCGGCCCGAGGGGCCCCCTCAGGCCGCCATGAGCGCCGCCAGGGCGCGCTCCATTGCGGCGTTGAACTCTTCCGGCGCCAGCGGCAGACGGGACTTGACGTCCCGGCTCCACTGGTCGGCGAGGACCTCGGCGGAGCCCGCCTCGACACCATCGAGGGCCGCGTCGGCCAGGTCCGACGGAGCGATCTTGTCCACCGGCCAGGCCGCGGCCATGTCGGTGTCGGCCAGGCCGAGGTGTACCGCTGTGACGAGCGTGCCCTGCTCGGCGAGCTCCAGGCGGACGCCGTTGGTCATGGCCCAGGCGGCGGCCTTGGTCAGGTGGTAGGCATTGGCGCCCTTGCCCCCGAACCACGACATGGCGAGCATCTCCTGCGGAGGGCGAGCATCTCCTGCGGAGGGCGACTACTCACTCAGCCCCACGACGCACCACCCGCGCCGAGACGCTTCGGTCAGCACGTGCCCCCACTGCGTCAGCAGGTCCACGAAGGCCTCGAAATCCCGGACCCACCCGTCGGGGACCGCGGCATGCTCACCGAAGGGCTCTCGTATCCGGCCGAGGCGAGGCAACACGCGGCCCCAGGTCGTTGCCAGTTCCCTCACGCCCTCCGGCGACCGGGCGAGCAGGACGCCGTAGCCGCCCTCACCGAAGAACTCCGGGTCGGCGTGCCGCGCCTCGCCGTTCGGCCCGTCCCAGACGAGTCCGCCCAGCAGTGCGTCGAGTTCGTTCCGCAGCAAGGGGTGCACATGATCGCGGACGCGTTCCCATCGCTGCCCGGCCCAGAAGTGCGCTTTGAACGAGCCCAGGGAGTGTGCGAACTCGTACACGGCGAAGTAGGCGCTGTTGACCCCCAGGGGCCAGACCCATCCGCATCCCTCCTCGGCCACGCCCACATCGTGATCCCACAGCCCCGTCTCATCGGCGTACCAGGCATCCCGTAGCCGCGACACCCGCTCCTGTGGCGGAACCTCCGCCAGCCAGGAACGGTCGGCGATCATCACGGTGATGTCGAGTCCCATGGCGGTGAAGGTACCGGGCAGACCGGGGCCTCGTTGGTCATGGGGCGCACTCCGGTGACTACGGCTCGGTGTCGACTGCCGGCCGGCCGTTGATGGATCTCGTACCACCCTGACCAGCAAAAAGCCCTCCCCAAAGGGAGGGCGGAGACTTGCGCCCCCGGCAGGACTCGAACCTGCGGCCAAGCGCTTAGAAGGCGCCTGCTCTATCCACTGAGCTACGGGGGCCGGGTGTGGTGGCCTCTGTCGTGGTGCCCTGGTGTGGGCTGATCCGTGACGTTGCCGGGGACAAGGATAGGGCTCCCGCGTCCTTGTCCCTGTTGCTTCGCCTCCGTGGCTCGATGTGGAGGTTCGGTGAAGCGGTCCTGATAATCGCAGGCAGGTACGAATCGTGCACCGCTTTTGGCGTCTGAGGCATCGGGTGTTGTGCACTCGTTATGCCTGGAGTGTGCCCGTGTCCCAGACGCCCCTTCCGTCCCTTGTGTTCTGTCGGCGCGCAGACATGCTCATATGCTTCAGAATTCCCCTAAAATTGGGCATTCTTCGCATGTGGTGACCTTGGACGTACGGCCTCAGCTGCTCGACGCACTCTCCGCCCTGCGCGACCGTGTCGCCGCCGCACGCTTCCCGCTGCCCCTGGCGGGGGCCCCACGCGCGCGTGCCAACCGCGACGAACTGCTCGCGCAGCTCGACGACTACTTGGTGCCCCGCCTGCGGGAGCCCGAAGCGCCGCTTCTGGCCGTCGTGGGCGGCTCGACCGGCGCCGGGAAGTCCACGCTGGTGAACTCCCTCGTCGGGCGCCGGGTCAGCGAGGCGGGCGTGCTGCGGCCGACGACACGGACGCCCGTGCTGGTCTGCCATCCGGAGGACCACCACTGGTTCAGCGGTATGCGGGTGCTGCCCGACCTCACCCGCGTGTGGGTGCCCCAGCAGGACGCCACGGACGACCTGCTGCTGCCCGGCGAGAACCCCGCGCGCGTGCTGCGTGTCGAGACCGCCGAGACGCTGCCGCCCGGCCTCGCCCTGCTCGACGCCCCCGACATCGACTCCCTGGTCTCCGACAACCGCGTCCTGGCCGCCGAACTCATCTGCGCCGCCGACATCTGGGTCATGGTCACCACGGCCGCCCGCTACGCCGACGCCGTGCCCTGGCACATGCTGCGCACCGCCAAGGAGTACGACGTCACCCTCGTCACCGTCCTCGACCGGGTCCCCCACCAGGTGGTCAACGAGGTGTCCCGGCAGTACGGGGCCCTGCTCACCAAGGCCGGCCTCGGGCACGTGCCTCGGTTCACCGTCCCCGAACTGCCCGAGTCCGCCTGGGGCGGCGGGTTGCTGCCGGCCACCGCCGTCGCCCAACTGCGCAACTGGCTCATTCACCAGGCCCAGGACCCGGAGGCCCGGCAGCACGTCCTGGCCCGCACCGCGTACGGCGTTCTCGACTCCCTCAAGTCCCGGATGCCCGAGCTGGCCGGCGCCGCCGCCGCGCAGTACGCCGCCGCGCTGCGGCTCACCGCCGCCGTCGAAGGGGCGTACGACAGCGAGCACACGCGCGTGCGGAGCAGGTTGCAGTCCGGAGCCGTGCTCGCCGGGGACGCACTCAAGCGGTGGCGCGCCTTCCCCCTGGACTGCACCGCCGGAGAACTCCTCGACGCGCTCGTGGAGAGCCTCAGCGCCCTGCTGCTGTGCGCCGTCACCGCCGCCGACGAACGCGTCGACGACGCCTGGCGGCGCGAACCGGCGGCCGCCGCACCGGAACTCACCGCGCGCGATGCCACAGCGGACAGCGCCGAGCACCGGATCGGCCTCGCCGTACGGCGCTGGCGGCGCGAGCTCGAGGAGCACGCCGAGGACGAGGTGCGCGAGCTCGACCGGAACGTCGCGCCCGACCCCGAGCTGGTCGCCGCCCTCGTCGCCACCTCCCTGCTGGGCGGCCGCCGGGGGCGGATGGCAGGGGAGGGCCTCGCCGAGCGGATCGGCGCCCACGGGGCGCTGCGGCTGCGCGACCGGGCCGGACGGCTGCTCACCGAGCACGTGGACCGGGTCCTGCACGCCGAACGCGAGCGCCGGCTCGCCCCGCTCGACGCGCTCGACGTCCACCCGGAGCCCCAGGCCGAACTCATCGCCGCGCTGTCCGTACTGCAGAAGGAGAGGTGACCGGTGACCGCCGTCACTGACCAGGACCACACCGAGCACGCCGACCAGCCGGACGACGCGGATCAGCGGAACCACGGGGATCAGCGGAACCACGGGGATCAGCCGAACCACGGGGATCAGCCCAACGACGCGGATCAGCCCGACGGCGCGGGTCGGGCGGGAGCCCCGGGGCGTTCCGCCGGAGGGGCTCCGGCGTCGGCCTCCACGGACCCGGGCCCCACCGAGGGCGGGCAGCGTCACCAGGAGCGCGCCGACCACGACACCCACGCGCGCGGGCGGGACGGCCGTACGGACTCCGGCGGTGCCTGGGACGACGGGCTCATCGCGCGGCGGGTCGACGAGACCACCGGCGGAGAGCGGTACCACGCCCCGGACAGCCGGTCCGCCGCCCCGACCGCGGTGACCCCGCTGGTGTACGACGGGGTGCTGCGCTCCCGGCTGGAGGCGCTGCGCGAACTCGTCGGGCTCTCCCGCACCCGGCTCGACAGCCGGACGCTCGCGGGCGCCGGCCGGGTGCTCGACGAGGCGTCCGCGCGGCGCAGGCTCTCCGGGCAGCACACCGTCGTCGCCATCGCCGGTGCCACCGGCAGTGGCAAGTCGCAGCTGTTCAACGCGCTCGCCGGGGTGACCATCTCGGAGACCGGAGTGCGCCGTCCCACCACCGCGGCGCCCATCGCGTGCAGCTGGAGCGACGGGGCGGCGAGCCTCATCGAGCGGCTCGGCATCCCGCCCCGGCTGCGCCGCCGTCCGCTGCCGACCGGCGACGCGGAGTCCCAGCTGCGCGGGCTCGTCCTGATCGACCTGCCCGACCACGACTCGGCCGCCGTGCAGCACCGCGAGCACGTCGACCGCATCCTGGGGCTCGTCGACGCCGTCATCTGGGTCGTCGACCCTGAGAAGTACGCCGACGCCGTCCTCCACGAGCGCTATCTGCGGCCCATGGCGGCCCACGCGGAGGTCATGTTCGTCGTCCTCAACCAGATCGACCGGCTGCCCGGTGAGGCCGCCGAGCAGGTCCTCGACGACCTGCGGCGGCTCCTCGACGAGGACGGCATCGCCCTCGGGGAGTACGGCGAACCGGGGACGACCGTGCTCGCGCTGTCCGCGCTCACCGGGGACGGCGTCGGGGAACTGCGCGAGGCGCTCGGCCAGTTCGTCGCGGAGCGGGGGGCACCGGGCCGCCGCATCTCGGCCGACGTGGACATCGCGGCGGCGCGGCTGTGGCCCGTGTACGCCACACAGCGGCGGACCGGGCTCAGCGAGCAGGCCCGGGAGGAGTTCGCGGACCGGCTCGCGGACGCGGTGGGCGCCACGGCGGCGGGCGAGGCGGCCGAACGCGCCTGGCTGCGCAACGCCAACCGCGCCTGCGGTACGCCTTGGCTGCGGCTGTGGCGCTGGTACCAGGACCGCGGTGAGGCCACCACGGGGCGGCTGCCCTCGCGCACACAGGCCGACGAGGAGGCCACCGCCCGGCAGCGGGTCGAGCAGGCGGTGCGGACGGTGGCCGACCGGGCCTCGGCCGGGCTGCCCGCGCCGTGGGCACAGGCGGTGCGCGAGGCGGCCGTCCGCGGCTCGCAGGGGCTGCCCGAGGCGTTGGACGAGCTGTCCGTGCGCGCGGGCGTACCGGCCGGGCGGCCGCCCCGGCCGGGGTGGTGGCCGGTGGCCGTGCTGTCGCAGGCCTCCATGACGATCCTGCAGTTCCTGGGCGGGCTGTGGCTGCTGGGCCAGATCGTCGGGGTCATGGCGCCGAACCTGGGGGTGCCGGTGCTGCTCATGGTGATCGGCATCGTCGGCGGCCCGCTCATCGAGTGGAGCTGCCGGATGGCGGCCCGGGGCCCGGCCCGGCGCTACGGGCTGGAGGCGGAACGGCGGCTGCGGGAGGCGGCGGCCGGGTGCGGGAGGGCTCGGGTGCTGGATCCGGTGGCTGCGGAGTTGTTGCGGTATCGGGAGGTGCGGGAGCAGTACGGGAGGGTGGTGGGGGCCTGACTCAAGAGGCGCGAGGGCGTGTGGGGGCAAGGGCGGCGCTCGGCTCACCCGTTCCGGTGGCGGCGTTGTCCACAGGCAGGCGGTGGTCCACAGCGCTCAGCGGGCCCGGCCCGGCGGCGGCAGTCTGGCGGACACAGCCGTACGGGACGGGCCCGTACGTGTGTCGGCCCGGTGTCGGAGTCCGGGCGAGGGAGGGGTACGCGATGAACGAGACGATGGTCTGCGCGGTCGGCCGTGTGGCGACGCAGCCGGTGTACCGGGAGATGGCGTCCGGCCCGTCGGCGAGGTTCCGGCTCGCCGTCACCGCGCGGTACTGGGACCGCGAGAAGAGCACCTGGACGGACGGGCACACCAACTTCTTCACGGTCTGGGCCAACCGCCAGCTCGCCACGAACACGGCGGCGTCCCTGACAGTGGGCGAACCCGTGATCGTGCAGGGCCGGCTGAAGGTCCGCACCGATGTGCGCGAGGGGCAGAACTGGACGTCGGCGGACATCGACGCGATCGCCATCGGCCACGATCTCGCCTGGGGCACCTCGGCCTTCCGGCGCGGAGGCAAGCAGGAGACGGCGGCGTCACCGCCGCAGCCGGAGCCCAACTGGGAGACAGCGCCCGAGGGTTCCGGATCGGCCGCGGACGTACCGCCTCAACAGCGTGACGGGACACCGGCGTTGACGTGACGTCAATCACCGCCCCCGGCTGCCCGAACTGTGGCTTATCGGCGAGAGCGCACTGTACGTCAGAGGTGATCTGCCGATAAGCCCTGCTCACAAGGGGTCTTGGCGATAACGATTACGAGTCGGATCACCCGTCCGACCGTCTGACCGGCTAGCACGGCTCGCCGCGTCCCTAGGATGCCGGACATGGCTCTCGGGGCTTTTGGGGCCTGTGAGCCTTCTGATTCTGCTGGTGGGACCGTCCCCCCACGTCAACGGGTCCTGCTCGAAGGGGAATTTGGTGTTTGCTTCGTTCTCTGAGCTGTTCGTACGCAGGCGAGGGGCGGCCCGCCTCGCCGCCGCGACGGTGGTGTCCGGGCTTGTCACCGCGGGCGGTCTGGCCGGTGCCGGCCAGGCGTCGGCCGCCGACGAGACGACGCAGAGCCAGGGCGGAGCGACCGCGACGATAGCCGGGCTCAAGACGTACGGGACCGCGGTGATACACGGCGGCACCGGCGACCAGCACGTGTCGGCGGGCCTGTTCGAGATGTCCGTCGAGGGCGGCGGCATGCTGCAGACGTACTGCGTCGACCTCCACAACCCCACGCAGCGCGACGCCGAGTACCACGAGACGCCCTGGAGCGGCACGTCCCTGGGCACCAACAAGGACGCCGGCAAGATCCGCTGGATCCTGCAGAACTCCTACCCTCAGGTGAACGACCTCGCGGCGCTCGCCCGGAAGGCGGGCGTCCGAGGCGCGCTGACCGAGCAGGACGCGGCGTCCGGTACGCAGGTGGCGATCTGGCGCTACTCGGACGACGCGGCCGTCGACGCGCTCGACCCGCAGGCCGAGCAGCTCGCGGACTACCTCCACAAGAGCGCCCGTGACCTCGCCGAGCCCCGGGCCTCGCTCACGCTCGAACCGTCCGCGGTCTCCGGCCGCCCGGGGGAGCGGCTCGGGCCGGTGACGGTGCGCACCAACGCCGGCAGCGCGACGGTCACCCCGCCCGCGGACGCCGCCACGAGCGGGGTCCGGATCGTCGACAAGCAGGGCAAGGCCGTCACCTCCGCGCCCGACGGCGGGCAGGTGTTCTTCGAGGTGCCCGAGGAAGCGGCGGCCGGCACGGCCGAGCTGACCGTGCAGGCCTCCACCACCGTGCCGGTCGGCCGCGCCTTCGCCTCCGGGAGCCGGAGCCAGACGCAGATCCTGGCCGGGTCCAGCGAGTCGACGGTGTCGGCGACGGCCGAGGCGACCTGGCTGAAGGAGGGCCCGGTTCCCGCTCTGACGGCGGCGAAGAACTGCGCCGAGGGCGGTGTCGACGTCATCGCGTCCAACAAGGGCGACGAGCCGTTCACCTTCGAGCTCGCCGGTCTCGAGCACACCATCGCCGCGGGCGAGACGCGCACGGTGACGGTCCCGCTCCAGGAGGACCAGGCGTACGACTTCACCATCCACGGCCCCGGAAGCTTCGAGAAGCGCTTCACCGGCATGCTGGACTGCCGGATCCAGGGCAGCGGGGCGGGCGCCGCCACGCAGACCCTGAGCGAGCCGAGCCCGGCCGCGGTGGGCGGCACGGCCTCGGACACCAACCTCGCCGAGACCGGCGGCTCGGGTGTCACGCCGCTGATCACGGGCATCGCCATCGGCCTGGTCCTGATTGGCGGGACGACGCTGGTCGTGCTGCGGCGCCGGGAGCCGACGGCGGGGCGCTGACAGTGAAGGCCGGCGGTGGGGCGCTGACGGTGAGGACTGACGGCGAGGACTGACGGCGGGGCCGACCCCGTCCCCTCCGGGGACGGGTCCCGGCAGGCTCCGCCTACCTTGCGCCCATGACCATGGTGGAACCGGGCATGACGCGCAGGCAGGTCAGACACCTGCTGGGGAGCCCCACGAACTCCGTCAACGACCGGCAGTTCCTGGGCCGGTACGCGACGAGGTCCTTCCTGGACCTGCGGGTCTGGCGCCGCCGGAGCCGGTCCGAGGCGTGGGTCTACGCGAACACGCCGGACGCGGGCCTCGCGACGTTCATCCACTTCACGCGGGGGCGAGTGGAGAAGGTCCTCGTCACTCCCGTTCCCGGCCGCGGGGAACCCGCCGACGGCGCCGCCTGAACCTGTCGACGTCGTAGGTCGCCGGTGGCGCGTCAGTGGTGGTGGCCGTGGCGGCCGAGGGTGTCCACAGGGGTCGCGCCGGGGCGGGTCCACTGCGGGACCGGGCGGCTGGTCGGGCCCCACGTGGCGTTCCCGTCCGCGTCCGAGCGCCAGGACCAGCACGGGCTGCCGCCCTCGGGCCAGCCCTCGGGCTTGTCCTCCCACGCTTCGCCGCGGCCGTAGGGCGTCATGTCGAGCAGACCGAGGGAGCCGTTGACGCGCTCGTTGCCGCGGCCCGTCGTGGAGTAGGTGAGGAACACGCGGTCGCCGTCGCGCAGGAAGCAGGTGAGGTACCCCATGGCGCCGCCGACGGGTGCGTCCAGGCCGCGCACCGAGTACCAGGGCTGGGTGTAGCCCATGAACTCGACGTAGGAGGCCACCTCGTCCCACGGGCCCGTGGTCAGGACGGCGAACGAGACGCCGCGGGCATTGAGGTAGACGGCGTCCTTCAGGTGCCAGGCCGTGGTAGTGCAGCCCTCGCACTGCCCCTGGTGCGGCGCGCCGTCGTACCACATGTGCTGGTAGACGACGAGTTCGTCGCGGCCCTGGAACAGGTCCAGGAACGGGACCGGGCCGTCGGGTCCGACGACCTCGACCGTCCCGTCGAACTCCACCATCGGTAGCCGGCGGCGGGCCGCTGCCAGGGCGTCGCCCTCGCGGGTGTGGGCCTTCTCCCGGACCAGCAGCTCGTCCCGGGCGGCCTGCCAGGTGGCCAGGTCGACCACGGGCGGGCGGCCGGGCAGCGCGGTGGTCGGATCGTCCGGCGTGGTCGTCATGGTGTCCTCCGGGGTGTCTCGTGCGGGCAGCGTCGTACGGCGTGCCACGACGCTCACCAGGAACAGACTCCGGGCCGGCCCGGAACTCATCGCGACGACGGCTCCGGGCATTGCCGTCCGTCGGCCGGGGGCGCACTCTGAAGACAGGCACCCAACTCGCGAGGTGGGGCAGATGGACGTCCAGTGGCACACGGGCGTACGGCCATTTCCGCGAGGCCGAGCCTTTCTGGAGTTCCGTCAGCGTCGGCGTTCCTGGCGGCTACACCTGGAAGCAGAGGTGTCGTCACGTGGAACCGTGGCGAGCACGGTAAGCCTGAAGACGCGCCCCTGGGTGCGTGACCAGGGGTCTCGTGATGGCCGTCCGTCTCAGTTTCCGTCTCATTCAGCCCCGTTCACGGCCGTCCAAACAGGACCAGGAGCCGGGCTGCAGCACACGAGCTGGCCGCCCATGAACGCAGGTGAACGCCCCTGCACGCGACCTCACGAGCCACCACCACAGTTGGAAAGGGTGCGCGGCAGTGGCACTGGCAGAGCCTGGGCTTACGGTCCGAGACACGGCAATCAGACCATCAGCATGTTGGCGTGCGTGATGGTGAAGCCTGGACTATCAGGCAGCAGCGACGACGGCCAGGCACCCCTCGGCCAGAGCATCCTCTTGGCAGGCAATGCCACCGACTGCACTACACGCAAGAGGGGATAGAGCTACTATCTACCCGCTGAATGGAGGGGGATCAGTGGGAATTTTCGGGCGGCGTGAGTCCAGTCACACTTGGCACCAAACGGTTTCTAGCGAATTCAAAGAATGCTCCGAAATCGTCCATCGGCTACTGACGTCACATCACAAGCGATCCAGCATTCTATCTCGAGCGTCTGGAATTTGGTTCCGTTTTTTGGGCACCATCGAAATTTGCCTAAGCGTAGTTCTCCCACTCCTTTCATCTACCAGGAGACACAGAAGAAGACTTGGCTCCTGATCGCTGTCAGTGTGACGATTTCTTTGTCAACAGGACTCAAGCTGTTCTGGGGATGGCACGATGGGTGGTGGACCTACCGTACCCAGAAAGTAGCAATCCGGCGAGAGATCAGCGCATGGGAGCCAAGAAGTACCGCGACTACTAGTGAATAGGAAACTGAAATGCTCGCCCCGGAGGAAGCCGAGCGCAAAGCCGCGGAGTTCCTTGCGGAAGAAAGTCGAACATGGGGGGCCTCCTCGAACGTGAGGATCATCCCAGATTACTGCTTTACGGACGGGGGTCGGTTCATCGCTCCCTACGACCATGTCGAATACCTCGATCACGGACGTGAGGACATGCAACTCGGCGGGAACCTGCCCGTGGCGGTCGACCTGACCACCGGAGCCTGCTCTTTCATCACCTGGGAAGAGGCGGACGACATGATGGAGCGCGACCTGCTCTGAGGGGCGCCTCACAGGGGGCAGCGGCCCGCGACGATCGACGTCACGGGCCGCTGGCCCAACAACAGCGCGCTCCCCTTCCACGAGGGCCGTCTGGGTGAGCGGTGCCTGAGCGGAAGGCGGGGCACCGGCCGTCCAGAGCGTGGACGACGCAACGTGTCGCGTGGGGCTGACCTGCGCGGAAAGCACCACGAGACACGGGCCGACACAACTCGGCAGGGATCCTGTGGCACTCC
This sequence comes from Streptomyces olindensis, assembly GCF_040645895.1. NCBI lineage: Bacteria > Bacillati > Actinomycetota > Actinomycetes > Kitasatosporales > Streptomycetaceae > Streptomyces > Streptomyces olindensis. The sequence goes on from NZ_JBEYZD010000034.1 coordinate 66,348, forward strand.
TAAAGCGGGTGTCGCAGGTTCGAATCCTGCCGGGGGCACCAGCCAGCCAGGCCCCGGACCGATCACGGTTTGGGGCCTTTGACGGCAGGGGACCCAAGTCGCTGGGAGATGCCTGGCGGGAAGACCTGCTCAAGCCCTTGATGCCCTGAGCTTCCCAAGCTGAGGGCTCAGGCACCGTCGTTACGGGACGGCCGTCGCCGCTTGCTCTGGTCGACGGCATTGGCAGCGAGGCGGAGGCCGGTTGGGGTACAGCGAGGCACGTGCGCGCCTTGTCGGCTGACGCACCCACCGTCGTGGCTGGCTGTCGTCGGCTGAGAAGTTTGTGCCACTGGCGTGCCAGATGCAGCAGTCAGCCACGGTCAAAACGGTGCTTGCACCACCCGTAGCCAACTGACGGGGCTCTTGAGTGAGAGACGTAGAGATGCCAGTACCCTACGCTTCTACGTGACCTCCAACCCTGCACGGGCAACATCGATAAACCGATGATGCTGGGCTCGGAAAGCCTGGTAGGCGAGGGTGTATTGGTTTCGCTGATCACCACACGCATCACCGATTTCTCCGAGCTTCCAAAAAGATGCAACTGCAGCTTGCTGGAGAGCTCGCGCCTCTTTGGCAACTGGTTCGGGGCCTTGAAGGTACACTTCTGTACTCGCTTTGGTGACCCCGCTCAACGCCTTCCTGGATGCAATCTGCATCTCTTTTACGATTTCCGCTTTCCGCGAATTGTCCACAGATCGGTCCACTTCCACCATACGCCAGAACACTTCAGCTAACGCATGAGCGCTCGCGCTCATCTCGCTGTACGCCCGCCGCCTTTCGTCACGCACTTTCGCAACATGGCTAGCGTGCGCGTTGACTTCAGCTTCAATTCGTGCTGAAGACGTGTTTCCCCGGCTGGTGACCCAACTGGCCCCGATGGCAGTAAGCGCAGTGAGCACGCCAACCCACCAACTGTTGTCCCCCATAGAGGCCAGTATGACGGTGGACCAACAGATCACGGTAGGGCCGTCTGCCGGCCTGACATCACCAACTGACATCAACGTCGGCGAACGGTGGCACACAGCGACGGCTGGCGCCGGATCCACAAGCGGTCAGCGGGCCCCTGCTGGCAGGTCGCACTGAGCTGCAATCGAACTCCTAAAGCGGTGGTCACCAGTCTCGACCTCACTGCGGGCGCGCCAACTGCACGCCGGGCCAAGAAAAGGAGCCCCGGACCGTGGCCGAGGCTCCCTGCCGCACAGCGCACCGCTGCCGCTCAGCCCCTCAAGGGCGTCCAGGCACAACGCGCACGCGTCCGCGACTGGTCGCTACACGCAGCACGTCTCGCAGTGCGCTCGTCAGTTGGGCAGCGAGAAGGTTCAGCTCCTCCAGGTCCTCGGTCTCCTCGTCGAGTACCTGACGCGAGTGCTCCAGCAGTTGGGATGCCATGCCGAGTTGGAACGCCTCGATGTGGTCCGCCAGGCGGGAGACGTAGCCGCCTTGGTCATCGGTGCTCAAGTAGCACGGCTTGCCGTCCGGCCCTGCCCACGGGAGAAGTCTTAGTTCGTCATGTGCCGTCATGCCTGTGTGCCCCTCTCGGTGATCTCGGCGCTGAGCGCTGGCGTGCCACTCGATGCCGACCCGCTCACCGCGTCACCTCTGGGCTGAGGCCGGCCGGGTGCCGCGTGGCACAGGCAATCGCAAGCCTCGTAAATCAAGGGAAGGTCGACCGGCGCCAACTCCGGCGACGACTCCGCGCAGGCGTGATGCGTGCCGATCTGGCATGCAGTCGAGCGGTACGAGGTGGCCGAGGCTTCCGAGCCAAGGGCTTGCCGCCGTGATGGCATCACTGAACCCCCAGGAGGATCGACCTGGCGTCGGCTGGGAGATAGGGAGCGAGGACGACCCTAGGTCGGCGTGCGCGCTCTTCATGCGCCAGTACATACGGACGGACAAGTGCGGTGTCCTCACCCCGGAGTGGCTGCCAGTGACCCGCCCTGTCGAGAGCCTGGCTCAGGACGACCGTCGGCTCGTCGGCGAACGCGGCGGAAGCGGGAGCAAGCGTCGGCCCGGACGGCCGTAAGGGGCGGCGGTGCCTGCCCTTAGGGAAGTACCGTTCTCTGGCAAGCGAGGCGGCACGGCGGATACGGTTGAGCACGCTGGTCAGCTCCTATCGCTGATAGCTCGGTCCCCCGACGTCGCCCGTCGTGGGGACCGCTTTGTTTACGACCGCCCAGAGGGTGCGGTCGTTCAGGCTCGTGGCGAGAAGCCCGAACCGATCGGCCTCAGCCACTGCTTCCAGGACCTCCCGCCATAAGTCGGCGGTGAGTGATTCCGGTACCTCCGCCTCGATCGACGTCTGCCGGTCGTGCTCTTCCACGCGTGCGGGCAGCCCGAGGCCGGACAGCCGGGCAGCGATGGCTGCCGCGCGGACTCCCGAAGCGGGCACAGGGGCAGCCTCCGTTAACCGGCGATCACTTTGAGTGAAGCTAGTTAACTAGATTAGAGCTAGTGGACTAGATTTTCCATATGCCTGAGCAGCCGCCCTACCTCCGCATCGCCGACGAACTTCGGCGGCGGATCGCGGAGCACGTGTGGGAGCCGGGGGATCGACTGCCCTCCCGCGCCCAGATCGGCCAGGAGTGCGGCGTTGGCGAGAACGTGGTTCGCCGGGCGCAGGAGCTGCTGATCTCCCAGGGCGTGCTGGAAGGTCGCGCCGGATCAGGGACCTACGTCGCCGAGCCTCGGCAACGGGTGCGGGTTGTCCGGTCGTCTGCGCGCGAGCAGCCCAGCGGATCTCCCTTTCGGGCGGACATGAAGGCCGTGGGCAGGCAAGGAGATTGGGAGAGCCGGACCGACGCCAAGGTCCCCGCCCCGGCCGACATCGCGGCGCGGCTGGGCATCAGCGAGGGCGACCTGTGCGTCAGGACGTCATACGAGTTCCTGGCCGACGGCAGGCCGGTGCAACTGTCGACGAGTTGGGAGCCCTACGACCTCACCGCCGGCACCCTCGTCGTTCTCCCCGAGGGAGGCCCGCACGCCGGGGCCGGTGTCGTGAACCGCATGGCCGCGATCGGTGTCACCGTCAGCCACGCCGTGGAGCAGCCGGAACCGCGACAGGCGACCGCCGAGGAGGCCTCTCTTCTGGGCATCCAGAAGGCCGCCCTCGTCACGCACATCCGGCGGACGTACTACAGCGACCAGGGGCGACCCGTCGAGACAGCGGACATCGTCGTGCCCGCCGCTCACTGCGAGATCGTCTACGAGATCCCGATCAACCGGTAGGCACAGGCTTTCGCGTGGGCGGGCTGTCCCGGTGCTTCGGTGCGTCCACGTCATGCAAGCGGTGAGGGCGGTCAGCCCTGCCGTTCACTCGTGGCGGCGGCCCAACCCCACGCATGCTGCCCACAAGTGATCATTCCTGGGCCGTCCCTGGGCCGTCCAAGGGCGCCCGAGGCCGACCAACGGCGACCGGCAGAGACAGACGAGTCCGAGCCACTCACCACGAACCCCCAGGTCACAGCCCCCCACCCATACGCGTTTCCACCCAGGGGTAGCGGTACGGCAAGATGGGGTGTATCTGCCCACTGCCAGATTCAAGCTGCCGGACGGTTTCTCTTGGCTGAGTTCATTTACACCATGCGCAAGGCGCGTAAGGCGCACGGCGACAAGGTGATCCTCGACGACGTGACGACGAGCTTCCTGCCGGGGGCGAAGATCGGCGTCGTCGGCCCGAACGGCGCCGGAAAGTCGACGATCCTGAAGATCATGGCCGGGATCGAGCAGCCGTCCAACGGTGACGCCTTCCTCACGCCCGGTTACACGGTCGGCATCCTGCTGCAGGAGCCGCCGCTGAACGAGGAGAAGACCGTCCTGGAGAACGTCCAGGAGGGTGTCGCCGAGATCAAGGGCAAGCTCGACCGGTTCAACGAGATCGCCGAGCAGATGGCGACCGACTACTCCGACGAGCTCATGGACGAGATGGGCAAGCTGCAGGAGCAGCTCGACCACGCCAACGCCTGGGACCTCGACGCGCAGCTGGAGCAGGCCATGGACGCCCTGGGCTGCCCGCCCGGCGACTGGGCCGTCACCAACCTCTCCGGTGGTGAGCGCCGCCGCGTCGCGCTGTGCAAGCTGCTGCTGGAGCAGCCCGACCTGCTGCTGCTCGACGAGCCCACCAACCACCTCGACGCCGAGTCGGTGAACTGGCTGGAGCAGCACCTGGCCAAGTACCCGGGCACCGTCGTCGCGGTCACCCACGACCGGTACTTCCTCGACAACGTCGCCCAGTGGATCTGCGAGGTCGACCGCGGTCGCCTCTACCCCTACGAGGGCAACTACTCCAAGTACCTGGAGACCAAGGCCGCCCGTCTGAAGGTCGAGGGGCAGAAGGACGCCAAGCGGCAGAAGCGGCTGAAGGAGGAGCTCGAATGGGTTCGCTCCAACGCCAAGGGGCGGCAGGCCAAGTCCAAGGCGCGTCTGGCCCGCTACGAGGAGATGGCCGCCGAGGCCGACAAGATGCGGAAGCTGGACTTCGAGGAGATCCAGATCCCGCCGGGCCCGCGTCTGGGCAACGTCGTCGTCGAGGTCAACAACATCAGCAAGGCCTTCGGTGACAAGGTCCTCATCGACGACCTCAGCTTCACGCTGCCGCGGAACGGCATCGTCGGCATCATCGGGCCGAACGGCGCCGGCAAGACGACCCTGTTCAAGATGATCCAGGGATTCGAGGAGCCCGACTCCGGTTCCATCAAGGTCGGCGACACCGTCAAGATCTCCTACGTCGACCAGAGCCGCGAGAACATCGACCCGAAGAAGACCCTGTGGGCCGTCGTCTCCGACGAGCTGGACTACATCAACGTCGGACAGGTCGAGATGCCGTCCCGCGCGTACGTCTCCGCCTTCGGGTTCAAGGGGCCGGACCAGCAGAAGCCGGCCGGCGTGCTCTCCGGCGGTGAGCGCAACCGCCTGAACCTCGCGCTCACCCTCAAGCAGGGCGGCAACCTGCTGCTCCTCGACGAGCCGACCAACGACCTCGACGTCGAGACCCTCTCCAGCCTGGAGAACGCGCTGCTGGAGTTCCCCGGCTGCGCCGTGGTCGTCTCCCACGACCGGTGGTTCCTGGACCGCATCGCCACGCACATCCTCGCCTACGAGGGCGAGTCCAAGTGGTTCTGGTTCGAGGGCAACTTCGAGTCCTACGAGAAGAACAAGGTCGAGCGGCTCGGCCCGGACGCCTCCCGTCCGCACCGCGCCACCTACAAGAAGCTGACCCGGGGCTGATCTTGCGGCACATCTACCGCTGCCCGCTGCGCTGGGCGGACATGGACGCGTACGGCCACGTCAACAACGTGGTGTTCCTCCGCTACCTGGAGGAGGCCCGTATCGACTTCCTGTTCCGCCCGGAGAAGGACTTCAAGCAGGGGTCCGTGGTGGCTCGCCATGAGATCGACTACAAGCGGCAGCTCGTCCACCGGCACCACCCGGTGGACATCGAGCTGTGGGTCACGGAGATAAGGGCGGCGTCCTTCACCCTCACCTACGAGGTGAAGGACGGCGACGAGATCTATGTGCGCGCCTCGACGGTGATCGTGCCGTTCGACTTCGAGACGCAGCGACCGCGCCGGATCACCGCGGAGGAGCGGGAGTTCCTGCGCGAGTACATGGACGACGACGAGGAGGAGGCCGTCGCCGCATGACGGTGCTCCACCTCGCCGACGAGGGGGAGGCGGCGGATCTCGCGGCCTTCCTCTCCCGGCTGCTCCACTACGACCGCGGGGCCGCGGTGCGTCTGCAGGCCGCGGGCACCGCGCTCGCCGTCTTCGGGCGGCCGCCGTCCTTCGAGGTGCTGGCGATCCGCGCGGTACGGCTGGCGAAGCCGTACGAGAACGGGCTCGAGGTCACGCTGGACGTGACCGTGTCCGCCGGTGAACTGCTGGAGTCGGTGGACGAGAAGGGTGCCACGGCGGTCGTGCCGGGCGAGGTCACCGGGCCGCCGTGGGCCGGTGTGCTGCCGCCGCGCGGCGGCTGGCGGCCCGAGCCGGGGCTGCCCGCGCCGGACGCCCTGCGCTCCCTGGTGGCGGCCGTGGTCGCCGAGTTCCGCTCCCGCACGCAGGAGTTGCCCGACGAGCGGCGCACCCGGGCCGAGCTGGACCGGATCGGCCGGGACATCTGGTCCCGTACGGTCGGCGACACCCGGCTGCCCGTACGGGCCGTGCACGCGGCCCAGTCGCTCGGCTTCCTGCGGCCCGGGGCACCGCCGGCCCTGTTCTCCTCGGGCGCCTGGCTGCGGCTGCGCACACCGTACGGGTCGATCGCCGTACGGCGGGCCGGGCTCGGGGCGCTGGACGTCAGCGTCCGCTGACCGTCGCCACGCCCCCCGGGACCAGCCCGGAAGCCCGGGACGGAGAGCCCCCTGATCAGCCCGGGGTGTTCACCATCGACGCCGCCGCGTACGTCAGGTAGTTCCACAGCGTGTGCTCGTGCTCCTCGGACAGCCCGAGCTCCTCGACGGCGACCCGCATGTGCTTCAGCCAGGCGTCGTGCGCCGCACGGTCGACCGTGAAGGGCGCGTGCCGCATCCGCAGACGGGGATGGCCGCGGTTGTCGCTGTACGTCGTGGGGCCGCCCCAGTACTGGATGAGGAAGAGCGTGAGGCGCTCCTCGGCCGGGCCCAGGTCCTCCTCGGGATACATGGGCCGCAGCAGCGGGTCCTCGGCGACTCCCTCGTAGAAACGGTGGACGAGCCGACGGAAGGTCTCCTCCCCGCCGACCTGCTCGTAGAAGGTCTGCTCCTGAAGCGTGCCGCGCCGAATCTCTTTCACGCCCTCCATGCTCTCAGACGCCGGGACATAGGACTCAAGGCCTAGGACCAGCCTCGGTGCCCTTAGTGTGGGGGTATGGGCGGGCATGCTCCCGACAGGGAACTGGACGGTCTCGCCGCCTCCGCGCGGGCGGCGCTGGTACGCCGGATCGAGGCGAGCGGTGCCTGGGTCGCCGACCCGGGGTGGCGGGAGGCGTTCGCGGCGGTGCCGCGGCACCTCTTCGTGCCGTACTACTACGTCGGCGTCGCCGGGGGCTTCGAACGCCGCTGGGGCGAGAGTCCCGAGCGTGAGGCGCGGGAGCGGTGGCTGCGCGGCGCCTACGAGGACACCCCGCTGGCGACCCGGCTGCGCGACGGCGAGCTGCTGTCGTCCAGCAGCCAGCCGTCGCTGATGGCGGACATGCTGGCCGCGCTGGACGTGGCGGACGGCCACACGGTCCTGGAGATCGGCGCCGGCACCGGCTACAACGCCGCGCTCCTCGCCCACCGGCTGGGCGACGACAAGGTCACCACCGTCGACCTCGACCCGGAGATCACCGAGTCGGCCCGCCGGCACCTGGCCGCGGCCGGGTACCACCCGGTCGTCGTCACCGGCGACGGCGCCCGGGGTGTGCCCGAGCGCGCCCCGTTCGACCGGATCATCGCCACCTGCGCCCTCGGTACCGTGCCGCGCGCCTGGCTCGCGCAGAGCCGTCCCGGCGGCCGGATCCTCATCCCGCTCGCCACCGGCCTCGTCGTCCTGACGGTGAGCGACGCCGGGCACGCCGAGGGGCGGTTCCTGCACACGCCCGCCTACTTCGTGCCGCTGCGCGGCGCGAGCCGGCCCGGGGGCGAGCCGGTCCAGCTGGGCGGGGTGCCGCGCCGGGCCAGGGAGGACGACCTGTTCCGCTTCCTGCTGGCGCTGACCCGGGGCAGCCTCGACCCGCAGGAGGCCCTCGCGCTGTGGGAGCAGGAGGGCAGGCCGCACCGCGAGCGCTACGGCATCACGGTCAGCGGCGAGCGGGAGTGGGCCTGGCTGGACGACCCGGAGGGGCCGTACGCCTGGCCCCTCCCGTCCTGACGAGGCACCTGACCTGGCCGGCCGAACTGTCCGGGCCGGCCGGGCCGGGCGGACTCAGCCGCGGCGGATCGTGATCGTCGTCCAGGCGCCCACGTGCACCCGGTCGCCGTCCTGCAGCGGCACGGGCACGAACGGCTGGATCGGCTCCTCGGAGCCGTTGACCGTCGTGCCGTTCGTCGAGTTCTGGTCGACGACCGCCCAGCTGCCGTCCGGCTGCTGCACCAGCACCGCGTGCTGGTGCGAGACGCCCGGGTCCTCCGGCGGCGTCGACAGGTCGATGTCGGGGGTGTCGCCGGTGGAGTGCCGGCGGCGGCCGATCGTGATCTGGTTGCCGGTGAGCGTGCGCTGCTGCTCGGGCGAGTAAGCGGGCAGGTTCAGGCCCGCGGCCTCGGGGCCGGAGCGCTGCATCATCGCCATGAAGTAGTCGCGGTCCGGGCCGATGGTCGCGGTCCAGGTCGCCGGTCCCTGGGGCGCCTGGGGCTGCTGCGGGAAGCCGCCGGGGCCGGGCGGGGCCTGGGTCGCGCCGGGCTGCGGGTAGCCGTAGCCGCCGCCCTGGCCGGGGCCGGGCCCACCGGGGCCGCCATGGCCGCCCGGGCCGGTGGACGGCGGGGAGATCACCCAGTCGTCGTCACCGCCGCCGAACGGACCGCCCTGCTGCGGCGGACGCCGGGTCTCCTGCGGGAATCCGGGCGGGGCCGGCGGACCGGCCTGCTGGAAGCCCTGCGGAGCACCGCCGGGGCCACCGGGACCACCGTGTCCACCAGGCGCACCGTGTCCGCCGGGCGCACCGGGGCCGCCAGGCCCACCGGGGCCGGGCGGCGGGGGGACCGGCCGGGACGGGTCGGGGCCGAATCCGGGCGGGCCGGGCGGACCGCCGGGGCCACCCGGGCCGGGAGGAAACTCACGCCCCGCGGGACCGCCGGGGCCGGGAGCGCCACCACCCTGGTGGGGCGGGCCCGAGGGGCCGCCGCCGAACGGCGGGATGGGCTCGGCCGGGCGGTTCACCTGCGACGGGCGGGAGCTCTGGTAGTCGTACGCGTCACCGCCGCCGTACGACGGGCCGGGCTGGCCCGGCGGCTGGAAACGCCCGCCCGGGCCGGGCTGGGGCGGGGCGGCGGGGGTGTACGAGGTCGCCGTGTTCGTCAGGAAGTTCCACCGGCACTCCTCGCAGAACGGGGCGCCGCCCTCACGGGGCGTACGGCACTGCGGGCAGAGCTCCGGCTCGGCATTCGGTACGGCAGACAGGTGCGGCGGGCGCCCACCGGGGCCGCCGGGAGGGCCGCCGGGGCCGCCAGGACCGGCGGGGGGCGGGAAGCCGTAGCCGCCGCCGGGCGGGGGCGGCGGGGGAGGAGGCGGAGGCACGGCACCCGCCATGCGGTGACCGCAGACCTCGCACCAGTCGTCGGAACCCGACTGGTGTCCGTTCGGGCAGGTCGGCATGTCGGCGCGTCCCTCCTTCGTTCCTTCTAGGCCACTGCTCTAGGTCACTTCTTCACGCGAACAGTCTTGGTGGACCGAGTTTCGAGCGTCATCTCGTCGGCTTCCTCGACCTTCGCCTTCAGTCGCACAGTACCGGTCGCGGCATCGACCACGTCCACCACCTTCGCAAGCAGTTTCGCAGTATCGGCGTTCCCGGACGCACTCGCGAGCTGAACGGCCCTGCCCAGTTTGGCCGTTGCTCCGTCCATATCTCCCGACTTACGGAGATCCAGACCTTGTTGGATGGCTTGTGCCAGTTCGGCCTGGCCGGTGTAGTGGGCGACCTGGGGGTTGATCGACGTCGAGGCGACCATGTCGTCGGTCCACACGGCCCGCACCAGACCCTGCGCTCCAAGGTTCTGGACGCTGCCGTCGGGCTGCGGAATGACCAGCGAGATCCGGGCCGCCAGCATCTCCTGGCCGATGTGCGCGGCCGGGACCTCCACGCAGACGTGGTAGTCGCGGGACTCGTCTCCCCAGGAACCAAGGGGGTAGTCGCCCGCCCGGGGGCCCGCCTCGGTGCGCCGGCCGGTCAGTTCCTCGACCGTGGGCGCGACCTGCTTGACGAACTTCACAGTCGTGTCGACCGGGGTCCACAGCCGCAGCGAGACGTCCGCGACCTCCTTGCCCATCGCCGTCTCCATCATCCGCGTGAAGTCGGCGGCGAGCCCGGCCGGATCGGCGACGATGTCGGCCGTGCCGAGCAGGGCCGAGGCGATCCCTGTGACTTCTTTCACTTCCCAGTCGGTGCCCACACCGCGCGCGTCGCACGTGAAGCGCCCGGCGCACGCGTCGAGCGCGGCCTTCAGGTCCTGGGGTGACTCGTGTTCGTTGCGGCCGTCGGTGAGCAGGATGCCGTGCCGGATGGCGACGTCCGCGGAGGACAGCAGGCGGTCGGCCAGTTTCAGCCAGGTGCCGATCGCCGTGCCGCCGCCCGCGCTGAGCGCCCGCAGTGCCCGCTTGGCCTGCTCGCGGGTGGTGGCGTCGGCGACCGCGAGGCGTCCGCCGCCCGGGTACACCTCCTTGGCCTCGTGCGTCCCGCCGATCACCGCGAAGTGGACGCCGTCGCGCAGGGTGTCGATCGCCGCGGCCGTGGCGTCCCGGGCGTTGCGCATCTTGGTCGGCGGGTAGTCCATCGACCCCGAGCAGTCGACCATGAGCGCCACGGCCGCGGACGGGCCCTGGCCGGGCGAGTAGAGGTGGGGCGCCGCGACCGCGCTGCCGATCGTGCCGCCGCCGGTCGCCGTCACCGTGACGATGGCGTTGACCTCGCCGGCGCCCTCCGGCAGGTACTCGTTCTGGTACACGTCCACCGAGAACTGGGGCACGTTGGACTTCGAGAAATTGGCCATGGCTGCTTCGATCCCCCTCCAAAGCCCCCACCGCGGCGGGGTGATGACAGTGGAGCGGACCGGTCCCCTCCGGTCCGCCGAGGCGTCCCCGTACGTGGCCTCAGGCCGATCCTGCCCCCTGGGGCACGGCCGGGAACGGCACGAGCGCCACTGTTACGTTGTCGTGGCCCCCGCCGTCCAGGGCGTGGCCCACGAGCACCCGGGCGCTGTGCAGCGGGTGCGTGGCGGCGTCGAGCGGAACGACCCGGGCCATTTCCTCCGCTGCCTCGGCGTAGTTCCACAGGCCGTCCGTGCAGACGACCACCACGCCCGGCCGGTCCGGCTTGAAAGCGGCGGTGTGCGGCTCCAGTTCGTAGGCGTCCGCGCCGAGCCAGCCGGTGATCGCGTGGGCGCGTTCGTCGGCGTAGGCCTCGGCCTCGTTCATCAGGCCCGCGGCGACCATCTGCGCGGCCCAGGAGTCGTCCTCGGTGAGCCGGGCGGGGGGAGCGCTCCGGTCGACCGGGACCCAGTAGGCGCGGCTGTCGCCGACCCAGCCGACGATCAGCAGGCCCGACGTCACCACCGAGCCGACGATCGTGCACGCCGGGGCGTTCTGGTGCGAGGCGTGCTCGCGGGCCGTGGCGGGCTCCTCGGCCAGCGAGTTGACGGCGCGCGAGGCGGCGACGATCGCGTCGTGCATCGCCTGTTGCGGGTGGACACCGCGCGGCAGTGCGGCCAGCAGGGTCTCGCTCGCCGCCCTGGCCGCCGCCGCGGAGGCGTCGTCGGGGCGGGTCGCCGAGGAGACACCGTCGCAGACGATCGCCACGGAGGCGGGGGAGCCGTCGGGCAGCGCGGTGGTGCCGATGGCGAACGCGTCCTCGTTGCGGTGGTGGCGCAGGCCGCGGTCGCTGACCGCGGCCACCGGGCCGGACTCCTGCTCCATGTGGTCCCGTTCGCGCGGCTGGGCGTGGCCGCAGTTCTCGCAGTAGCCGTCGTCGTCCACGCGGCCGGCTCGGCAGGCCACGCAGACCTTGCCGCCGGGACCCGCGGCCGGGGCGGCGGGCTCGGCGGACACCCGTGGGTCCGGTGCCTGGAGGGGGTACTCGTCGGGCTGGGTCCGGTAGGCCTCGGCCGGTGCCGCGTAGCCGTCGGGCTGCTGCGGCCGGTCGAACCGCACACCCGCGGCCGGGGCCGGGGCCGGCGGGGCTGCCGGGGGCGGCGGCGCGTTCGGCGGCAGCGCGGAGCCGCCCGAGTCCGTGCCCGGGAGGTCCGTCGGCAGGTGCGCCGCGCCCGGGGCGCCCGAGCCGACCGGCCCGGGGGCGGGCCAGGGCGCGCCGGCGGGTGGCGCCGCCGGGGGCTCGGGATACGCACCGGCCGGAGCGCCCTGGACGGGCACCGAGCCGTTCATGGTGATGGTCGGGTTGTCCTGAGGCCGTGCCGGCACGGCGGACAGGTCGTATCCGCACGCGCCGCAGAAACGGTCACCCGATTCGAGGGGTTCCTCGCAACTCGGGCAGGCGGACAACTGGGGCATCTGCGACATCAACTACACCCACGTCCGGGGGCGGTAACGATTGGCACGTTCCACCAGGTCGATCCTCTCCTCGCCGCCCCGCGCCAGCCGGGCCAGCGTGCGGTACGAACGCTCCAGGCCGAAGCGCAGGCCCCGTTCGTCCAGGCCGCTGCCGAGCAGCGTCCGTCCTCCGGCGGCGGGAGGGGCGGAACCCTGGCCCCCGGAGAGTACCCAGTCCAGCGCGCAGCCGAGGACTTCGGCCGACAACTGCTCCCGGCGCGCCGGATCCAGACCGTACGCCTCCAGCGCCTCGACCTGCGCCGCGGCGGCCGTCAGGTCGTCCAGGAACGGTACGTCGGAAGCCGTCGCCGTGCGCTGGCGCAGCCGCGCCCGGACCGCCGCCACGCGTGCCGCCGTGTAGTGGATGGACGACTCCGGGACCGACTCCAGCGTCCGTACGGCGCCGCGCCGGTCCCCGGTCGCCAGCTGCACGCGGGCCAGCCCGAACGCGGCGCTCACATGGCTCGGGTCGGTCGACCACACCAGCCGGTAGTACTCGGCGGCGTTGTCGAGCTGGCCCAGCACCTCCGCGCAGAGCCCCAGCGCCAGCTTGGGCGCGATCTCGCCCGGGAAGGCGTCGTAGATCGCGTCGAAGGCGAGCGCGGCGCCCTCGTCGTCGCCGGTCACCAGCGCGGCCACGCCCCGGTACCAGACCACCCGCCAGTCGTCGGGCCGCTCTCCCTCCAGCCGGACCAGGGCCTGCAGCGCGGCGGCCGGATCGCCCGTCTCCAGCCAGGCCCGGATCTGCCGCAGCCGCGTCTCGACCGACGGGGCCGGAGCCGCCGCGAGGGCGCCGAGCAGCTCGGCCGGGGCGGACGTCATCAGGCCCGCCAGGAAACCCGCGTTGGGGTCGGTCGGGTCGACGCGGGGGACGGGCAGGGCCAGGGCGGCGGCGGAGGTGTCGACGGGCCTGACGAGGCCGTGGGCGGTGCCGGGGCTCTGCGGGTGCGCCGCGGCGGCGGGCAGGGCGGGGACGCGGCGCCGGGTGCGCACCGCCCGCGCGCCCAGCCGCGACACCTCCCCGTCGGGCTTCGGGAACAGCTCCGTGTCCGTGACCCGCAGCTCCGGGCCGAACAGCGTGGACAGGGCCGGCCGGGCGCGGCCCGTCTGGAGGGAGACGACCTCCCGCAGGACGCCAGTGAGCTGCTCGGTCATCTCCTGCGCGGAGGCGAACCGGCGGGCCGGGTCGGGGTCGGTGGCGCGGACCAGGAGGCGGTAGAACGACTCGTACTGCCGGAAGACCTCGATGTGGTCCGGGTCGGGCAGGGAGTCCGCGTAGACGTTCGTGTAGCCCTGGAAGTCGAAGGTGAGGACGGCGAGAGTGCGGGCGACGGTGTAGAGGTCGCTCGCCACCGACGGGCCGGCCTCCGCCACCTCCGGCGCCTGGTAGCCGACCGTGCCGTAGATGGCCGACTCCTCGTCGTCCATCCTGCGCACCGCGCCCATGTCGATCAGCTTCAGCTGGTCCTCGGTCTGGATGGCGTTGTCGACCTTGAAGTCGCAGTACAGCAGGTTCCGGCTGTGCAGGTGGCCGAGCGCCTCCAGCGCCTCGATGCCGTACGCACAGGCCTGCTCCACCGGCAGCGGGTCGCGGCGGCCATCCGGGGTGCGGCGGGCGTTGGCGATCTCCTTCAGGGACTTGCCGCCGACGTACTCCATGACGATGTAGCCGTCGAGCGAACCCGTGCGCTGGTCCAGGTGCTCCACGAAGTTGTAGATCCGCACGATGTTGGCGTGCTCGATCTCCGCGAGGAAGCGCCGCTCGGAGATCGCCGCGGCCATCGCGTCCTGGTCGCCCGTGTCCAGCAGGCCCTTGAGGACCACCCAGCGGTCCGAGACCGCCCGGTCGACGGCGAGGTAGATCCAGCCGAGACCGCCGTGCGCGAGGCAGCCGACGACCTCGTACTGGCCGTGCACCACGTCTCCCGCCTTCAGCTTCGGCACGAACGAGTACGGGTGCCCGCACTTGGTGCAGAAGCCCTCCGTGCGGCCCGGCCGGTCGCCGCGTGCCCGGCCCACCGGAGCGCCGCAGTCCGAGCGCGAGCAGAACCGCTTGCGCTCGGGCACCTCGGGGTTGTCCAGGACCATCGCGCGCGGGTTCGGCCGCGGGATCGGCGGGACCTGCACCAGCCCGGCACCCAGCCGCCCCCGCGACGAGGAACCGGCGGCGGAACCGGAGCTGCGCACGGACACCGAGCGGCCCGTCGACTTGCCCGACAGGGAGCGCGAGAGGCGTCCCGAGACCGAGCGGCGCGACTTCGACGACTGCGACGACGTACGGGAGGAACCGCGGCTGCCGGAGCGGGAGCTGCCGCTGCCGCCCGAGCCGGCCCTGCCCCCGGCGGTGATGCCGGTGGGGGGTGAGCCGACCATGCCTCCCCCGGAGGGGGGACCCCCAGGCGCGACGACCGGGGCGAGGCCGCAGGTGTCGCAGTACAGCTCGCCGCCGCCCACGTCCTCGTAGCTGCCGTCGCAGGTGGGGCGCTGGCACGCGCGTGGCGACGGGCCGGGTGGTTGCTGCGGTGCCTGACTCATGGACTCCCCCTTGTCGCTCATGCGCCCGGCCCCCTCCGGTCGTCCTCGACGACGCCCTGGTCCGGCACCCGTGGGCCGCCGAGCAGCTCCGCGGCCGCCTGCTGGTAGCGCAGCACGGCCTGTTCGGCCGCGCGCAGGTCGCAGGGGGCGCTCCACAGCATGCGGCGCGCCTTCTCGTAGCGCTCCACCAGCAGCGTGTCCTCCGCGAAGCCGTGCCGGGCGACCTTCGCCTTGTAGGCGTCGAGCCGGCCGCGCAGCTCGGCGCGGACCGCCAGGGGCGCGGTGACCGCGGTCAACGACTCACGGGCGCGCAGCAGTTCGTCCTCCGCCTTCTGCTCCAGCGACTCCAGCAGCGGGGACAGCCGGTGCCACTGCGCCTGCCGGCGGTACTCCGCGGCCGCCGCCAGCTGCTCCTGCAGCGCGGTCGGCGGTCCGCTGACGACCGGCACCTCCGTCGCGGCGATCTTCGCGAGGACCTCGCCGCGGGCGGTGCGCGCCTCGGCGAGCGTGCGGTCCGCGCGGCTGAGGACGTCCCGCAGCTTGACGATCCGCTTCTCGGCGTCCTGGCGCACCGTCAGCACGGCGTCGATCTCCCGGCGTACGTCCTCCAGGGCGCGCGCCTCCCGGTCGTACACCGTCGTGTCCGGCCGGCCGCCGCCCGGCGCCGAACTGCCCTCGGCCCGGGCCCAGAACGCCAGCGGGTCCGACACCACCTCCGCGCGCAGCTTCGTCAGTGTGCGCGTGATGCGTTCCAGGTCGTCGCCCGCCGGGTGCTCGCCGGGGCGCACACCGACCGAGTGCGCGAGCCGGCGGGTGCGCTGGAGCTCGGCCGCGAGGAGGTCGATCCGGGCGGGCAGAGCCGACCAGACCGCGTCGGCGGCGACCACCATGTCCAGGCTCGTGGCGTACAGCTCGTTCATCCGGTCGACGAGTGTGGAGAGCGAGTAGCGCTCGCTGAGCTTGCCCGGAGTGCCGTTCAGGGTCGGGGCGTTGGCCGTCGCGGTGGCGCTGCCTGCGACCGTGACGGACTCGCCGCTCAGCAGTTCCGTCAGCTCCACCAGGTCCTCGCGGCTGGACCAGCGGCGGCGGGCACGGATCTCGCGGGCGGTGCGCAGCGCGTCCGTGTACGCGTCGAAGTACGTCCACAGCAGCGTGATCGACGCCTCCGTCGACGTCCAGCGCTCCCGGGTGACACCGGTGAGCTCGGCGCCCTCCAGGAGTCTGCGGCCCGCGTGGTCCTGGAGGGCGAGGAGCGAGGTCTCTATCGCCTCGTGCTCCGCGCCGAGCCGCGCCAGCGCACGGTCCACCTCGTCCCGGTCCATCACCGGCCCGGTGGATCCCGTGACGCCCATCGATCACCTCTCGCTGCGGTTGTGCCGGTTGGGGGGTCGGTCCGTCCCGTTGTTCAGGTCCTGCGGAGGTACTCCGGTGCCGGGGGTTCCGACTTCTTCGCATCCTTGCCCAGTGTTGCCGACAGCCATTTGTCGTACGACGCCTGCCAGCCGTTCGCCGTGTCCCTGCGGTAGTCCACCAGAATCTGGTTGACCCGGCGTACCAGATCGTCGGCGTCCTTCTTCATTGCCACGCCGTAGTACTCGGCAGTGAAGGCGTCACCCTTGAGCTGGACCGTCGGATCCTGTGCCGCCTGGCTCGCAGCGAGCGCGCCGTCGGTGACCACCGCGTCGACCTCGCCGAGCTGGAGCCGCACCAGGCAGTCGAGTTGGTTCGGGACGGTGGTGGAGATGTCGGTGGTGGACGGGAGTTCGCCGTCCTTCTGGTCCGCCTCCAGCGTCGAGTACGCCGTGGAGCCCGCCGCCGTGCAGATCCTGCGGTTCGCGAGCGTGTCGTCATAGCCCTTGACGGGCGAGGACTTGGGCGCCAGGACCTGCTGGCCGGTCTTGAAGTAGGGCGCGGAGAAGGCGACGTCGTTGATGCGCTCGCAGTTGATCGTCATCGTGCGGACGACCATGTCCACGCGGCCGTCCTTGATCGCCGGGATGCGCTGGTTGGTCGGGATCGCCTTGAACTGGACGGCGTTCGGGTCGCCGAGGATGTCCTCGGCGATGCGGTGGACCAGGTCGATGTCGAAGCCTTCGAGCTCCGCGGTCTTGCCGCTGTTGGGGTTGCGGTAGCCCCAGCGGTAGCTGTTCTGGTCGACGCCGACGATCAGCTTGCGCTTCTCGCCCTTGCGGTTCTTGATCGCCTGGATGGTGTCGCCGTCCGCGGAGGACGGGGCGAGGGTCTGCTTCTCCGGGGCGTCGCAGTCCTCGTCGGCTTCGGTCTGGGCGGTCCGGGCCGTCTGGCCGGTGTGGGCGGCGGATCGGCCGTCCGCGGTGACGGCGGTCCGGGGGAGGCACAGGGCGATGAACGCCACCAGGGCGCAGACGACCGCCATCGCGGTCACTCCGCCCCAGCCCCTGAGAGTGCTTCGCACCGTCGTGCCTCCTCTCGTCCGTGGCCCGTTCACCGGTACTCCGACAGCCTGCGGCCGATGCCCAGGACCGCGCCCGCGGCGCCCAGGACGGCGAGGACGGCCGCGCCCGCCGCGAGGCCCGTCAGGGCGTCCCTGCCGTCACCGGCCGCGCGCTTGAACTCGGCCTCCTCGTGCACGAGGGCCGTGTGCAGGTTCTTGTCGACGCTGTCGAAGCACTCGCCGGTCGCGCCCCTGGGGCCGATGACCATGTCCAGTGCCTGCTGGTAGTTGCCGTTCTCGTCCTGCTCGCGGGCCGCGGTGTGGCGCTTCTGCCACTCCTTCATGTTGCCGACGGCGGCGGTGACCGGCTGTTCGCCGGAGCTGTCGTCGGCGAGCTTCCCGGCTGCCGTCAGGTGCCGGGCGAGGGACTTGATGTCCGCGCCGAAGTCGTAGTCGTAGGCGTCGTACGTCTCGTCGCCGACCTTCTTCGTCTCGGCGCCGCGGGCCACCAGCGTCAGGTTCTCGTTGCCGCGTGCCTTGAGGGAGGCGATGCGGGCGTCGTGCAGCACGTTCAGGGAGCGGACGCCGTGGTCGTAGGAGTCGTTCAGGCCCGCGCGGGCGACGCTGTGGCCGACGACGAGCCACAGCAGGACGACCGTCGCCGTCGCCGTGGCGGCGACCAGGCCGTGGTTCAGGACCCGGTTCGTCCGCTGGTACGTGCGGTGCTGGGCCCAGGCGAGGGCGGCGAGCGCGGCGAGGCCGAGGGCGATGGCCGCCCAGGGGTAGGGCGTGGCGTCCGCGTAGTCCGCCCTCAGGCGCTGGTTCTCCTTCTTGTACAGGTCCTCCGCCGCCGGGAGCATCTGCTGCTGCATCTTCTCGTTGGCGTAGCGGAGGTAGGCGCCGCCGACGGGGAAGCCCTGGCGGTTGTAGGTGCGGGCGCGTTCGACCAGGCCCTTGTACTCCGGGAGGAGTCTGTTGAGCTTGGCGATCGTCGCGGTGGACGGGGAGTCCGGGTCGGCGTTGGCGGCGGCGTTGACGAGTTTCTCCGCGGCCGTGCGGATGTCCTTCTCGTAGCGGTCGCGGGTGGCGGCCGTCTCCTGGCCGCCGGCGAGGAAGCCGCTGGAGGCGGCGGTGTTGGCGTCCGCGAGGGAGCGGTAGATGTCGGCCGCGTCCGAGCTGAGGGGCTGGCTGCTGGTGAGGACGTCGTCGGCGGCGGTCGCGCGGTCGGTCATCTGCCAGGCGGTGACGGAGCCGAAGGCGACGACGAGGAGGGCCAGGAGGGCGCCGATGATGCGGAGGCGGCCCGGCTCGGTGGTGGCGGCGGCGCGGAGCTGGTCGAAGCCCTCGGCGAAGGCGGTCCGGCGGCGAGGGGTGGGGGGCGGGGTGGGGCTGCTGCCGGTGCCGGTGCCGGTGGGGGCCGGGGCCGGTGGGGCTGGTTGGGCGGGTACGGCCGGGAGGGTGGGCAGGTTGGGGCCCGGTGGTGGTGTGCTGCTCTTCGGCGGGTATGTCACTGTGACCTCCCCCATGGTCATCCGTCGCCGCAAGTATCGCTGCCGGGACTGACATCCGCACCGGCCTTGCCTCGATCTTGATCGGATCGCAGCGTGAGGCGGCACCGCCTCTAGGAACACGTCGGGGGAGGGGGTTCGGTTCCCGTGGGGGTGGGGATGCCTGCGGTGGGCTGTGGCTGCTTCGGTGGGGGTGCGCGTCTTCGCCTTCTCGCCGGTGGTGGGTCGGGGCCGCGCCGGGGGGTGTCCGTCCTCGGAACGGCGCGATCGACCCTCTTACCGACTGACTGGCGTTGACGCGCCAACCGCTGCGGGCGGACACCCCCCGACACGTCCCCTTGCGTCGTCCGGCGGGTGCGGGCGCGTCTCGCCTCAGCTGCGGGCAGTCGTGCGCCGGGTTGTGCACCCACCCGGTCCCGGGTGCCGTCTCAAACGCCGAAGTGGCTGCGCAACCTCTCCTGCGCCTCCTCCCCGGCCCCCACCCTGTCCAGCCCGAGCAACGCCGCCCCCAGCACGGGGCTCGCCGTCACCACCCGTGGTACCGCCTTCGGCGCCCGGTCCGTGAGCAAGTGCTCGATGTGGCCGTTGAGTTGGGGGTGTCGCGCTGCCAGGACGCCGCCGCCCAGGAGGACGGGGGTCTCCTCGGTCAGGAGGTCCAGGCGGGTCAGGGCCACCACCGCCATGGAGACGACCTCTTCGGCCTGGCGTTCCACGATCGTGCGTGCGATCGTGTCGCCGTCGGCGGCCGTGGCGAACAGGACCGGAGTCAGTTCGTGGCGTCGGGGCGGTGGGATGTGCCCCAGGTGCAGGGCCTCGATGAGGGCGTGCATGGAGGGCAGGCCGAAGTGGGCGGGGAGGGTGTCGGCGAGGGCGGTGGGGGCGCCGCGGCCGTCCTCCGCGCGCGACGCGTGCCACAGGGCCTCCTCGGACAGGCCCCAGCCGCCGCCCCAGTCGCCGGAGACCCTGCCGAGCGCCGGGAAGCGGGCGGTGCGGCCGTCGGGGCGCATGCCCACGCAGTTGATGCCCGCGCCGCAGACGACCGCCACACCCCGGGGTTCGGTGACACCGGCCCGGAGGATCGCGAAGGTGTCGTTGCGGACCGTCACCGTCGTGCCCCAGCCCCGCGCCCCGAGGGCCGCCGCCAACTGGTCCTCCTCGACGGGGAAGTCGGCGTTCGCGAGGCAGGCCGAGACATGGGTGACCGATGGGATCCCGGCGGTGGTGAGGGCCCGGGCGACCGGCTCGGCGAGGCTCTCCATCGCCGTGTCGAGGCCCACGGCCGGGGGACGGAAGCCGCCCCCTCGTGCCGTGGCCAGGACTTCTCCGTCCGCCGTCACGATCGCGACGTCCGTCTTGCTGTTGCCCGCGTCGATCGCGAGGACACGTGCGGTCAGGCCCACGTGAGGTGCTCCCGGTTGTGTGCGACGAGCCGGTCGGTGAGCGTCTCGGCGTATTCGTACTGGCCGATGAGGGGGTGGGAGAGCAGGGCGCGGAAGACGCGGTTCCGGCCGCCGTGCAGGGCGGCTTCGAGGGCCAGGTGCTCGTAGGCCGTGACGCCGGCCATCAGGCCCGCGTAGAGGGGGTCCACGGGGTGAACGGGGAGGGGGGAGGCGCCCTTGGGGCCCACCGCCGCCTGGACCTCGATCACGGCGTCGTCGGGGAGGAAGGGGAGCGTGCCGTCGTTGCGCGTGTTCACCACCTGGTAGGGAGTACCCGCGTTGCCCAGCAGGGACGCCGCCAGGTCCACCGCCGCCTCCGAGTAGTAGGCGCCGCCCCGCTTGGCGAGCAGGTCCGGCTTCTCGTCCAGGGCCGGGTCGGCGTACATCGCCAGCAGACGCCGTTCCATGTCGGCCACTTCGGCCGCCCGGGACGGTTTCGTCCTGAGGTCCCGTACGACCTCGTCGTGCGCGTAGTAGTAGCGCAGGTAGTAGGAGGGGATCGTGCCCAGCGCGTCGAGCAGCGGGCGGGGGAGGCGGAGGTCGGTCGCGATCGTGTCGCCGTGGGTGCTCAGCAGTTCCGGGAGGACGTCCTCGCCCTCGGGGCCGCCCAGGCGTACCGCCGTCTCCCAGGTGAGGTGGTTGAGGCCCACGTGGTCCAGGTGGAGGTCGGTGGGCGCGACGTCCAGCAGGCCGGCGAACTTGCGTTGCAGGCCGATCGCCACGTTGCACAGGCCGATCGCCTTGTGGCCCTCTTGGAGCAGGGCGCGGGTCACGATGCCGACCGGGTTGGTGAAGTCGATGATCCAGGCGCTCGGGTTGGTGCGGCGGACGCGGTCCGCGATGTCCAGGACGACCGGGACCGTGCGCAGGGCCTTCGCCAGGCCGCCGGCGCCGGTGGTCTCCTGGCCCACGCAGCCGCACTCCAGGGGCCAGGTCTCGTCCTGTTGGCGGGCCGCCTGGCCGCCCACGCGCAGTTGCAGCAGGACCGCGTCCGCGCCGTCCACCGCCGCGTCGAGGTCGGTCGTGGTGGTGATGCGGCCGGGGTGGCCCTGGCGGGCGAAGATGCGGCGGGAGAGGCCGCCGACGAGGTTCAGGCGGTCCCGCGCCGGGTCCATCAGGACCAGTTCCCCGATCGGCAGGGTGTCCCTCAGTCGGGCGAAGCCGTCCACGAGTTCGGGGGTGTAGGTCGAGCCTCCGCCGACCACGGTGAGTTTCATGTGTGTTCTAACCCTTTACTCCGGTGAGCGTGACACCCTCTACAAACGCCTTCTGGGCGAAGAAGAACACGAGGATCACGGGGGCCATCACCAGCACGGTGGCGGCCATGGTGAGGTTCCAGTCGGTGTGGTGGGCGCCCTTGAAGGACTCCAGGCCGTAGGAGAGGGTCCAGGCGCCCGGGTTCTCCGAGGCGTAGATCTGGGGGCCGAAGTAGTCGTTCCAGGCGTAGAAGAACTGGAAGAGCGCCACCGCCGCTATGCCCGGTTTCGCCATCGGGAGGACGACCTTCAGGAGGGTGCGCAGGTCGCCGCAGCCGTCGACCCGGGCCGCGTCCAGGTACTCGTCGGGGATCGTGGTGAGGAACTGGCGCAGCAGGAAGATCGAGAAAGCGTCGCCGAACGCCATGGGGATGATCAGCGGCCAGAGCGTGCCGGACAGGTCCAGCTGCTTCGCCCAGAACAGGTACATCGGGATGACGACCACCTGCGGCGGCAGCATCATCATCGAGATCACCAGCATGAGGGCGAGATTGCGGCCGCGGAAGCGGAACTTGGCCAGGGCGTAGGCCACGGGGATCGAGGAGACCACCGTGAGTGCCGTGCCCAGGACCGCGTAGAACAGGGTGTTCCGCCACCAGGTGAGGAAGCCCGGGGTGTCGAAGACCTTTCGGTAGTTGTCCCATTCCCAGGTGTGCGGGATCAGGTCGCGGCTGAGCGCCTGGCTGTCGCTCATGAGCGAGGTGAGCAGGACGAAGACGAACGGGAGGGTGAAGAAGAGGGCCGCCGCGACGCCCAGGGAGTGGACCGCGATCCACTCCAGGAACGCCCTGCGGTGGGCCGTGCGTTCCGCGGGAGAGTGCGGCGCCTTCAGCTCCGACGGCTTCTCCAGGAGTTGCGTCATCGTTCACCTGCCTGGATCAGGCCGCCCCTGCGGCGCATCAGAAGTGCCGTGAAGGCCATGGAGAGGGCGAAGAGGACCAGGGCCACCACGCAGGCGGAGCCGTAGTCGAAGCGCTGGAAGCCCAGGTTGTAGACGAGTTGGGGGAGGGTCAGGGTGGACTTGTCCGGGTAGCCCGGCTCGAACTGCGTGCCGGCGCCCTGGATCACGCCCGAGGCGACCTTCCCGGCGATCAGCGGCTGGGTGTAGTACTGCATGGTCTGGATCACGCCGGTGACGACGGCGAACATGACGATCGGGGAGATGTTCGGCAGCGTCACGTAGCGGAAGCGCTGCCAGGGGCTCGTGCCGTCCAGTTCCGCCGCCTCGTACTGCTCCTTGGGCACGTCGAGCAGGGCCGCCATGAAGACGACCATCAGGTCGCCGATGCCCCACAGGGCCAGCAGGGTCAGGGCCGGTTTCGACCAGGCGGGGTCGTTGAACCAGCCCGGGGCCGGGAGCCCGGCCTGCTCGAGGATCGAGTTGACCGGTCCCGTGCCGGGGTTGAGGAGGAAGGCGAAGGCCATCGTGGCCGCCACGGGCGGCGCCAGGTACGGCAGATAGAAGAGGGTGCGGAAGACGCCCGTGGCCGTTTTGATCTTGGTGATCAGCAGGCCCACGGCCAGGCCGAAGGCGACCCGGAGCGTGACCATGATGACGACGAGCCAGAGCGTGTTGCGCAGGGCGGGCCAGAAGAGGGGGTAGTGCGTGAAGACGTATGTCCAGTTCTTCGTGCCCGCCCAGACCGGCGGCCGGAAGCCGTCGTAGCGCATGAAGGAGAAGTAGACGGTGGAGATCAGGGGGTAGGCGAAGAAGACCGAGAAACCGATCAGCCAGGGGGAGAGGAAGGCGAGGGTGCGCAGGGTCGAGCGGCGGTGTTTCGCGCGCAGGGCGGAGGTGCTCATCGCTCACTTCGCCTGTGCGATGTCCGTGTCGATCTGCCGGGCGGTGTCCCTGAGGCCCTTCTTCAGATCGGTGGCCTTTCCGCTCTCGTAGTCGTAGCCGAACTCCTGGATCGTGGTGAGGTAGACGCCGCCGTTGACGGAGGCGGGGGCGGTGGTGGAGTCCGGGTTCGCGGCGATCTCCAGGAACGTCTTGAAGCGCGGGTCGTACTTCAGCTTCGGGGACTTCAGCGCCTCCAGGGTCGACGGCACGTTGTGGATGGCGTTGGAGAAGCCCACCACCGCGTCCGTGTTCGTGGTCATGTACTTCACCAGCTCCCAGGCCGCGTTCTGCTTCCTGCTGGTCGCGGCGATGCCGGCGATGGTGCCGGTGATGTAGCCCTTGCCGTACTGGTCGGCCTGGTCGTCGGGAACGGGCAGCGGGGCCACGCCGATCTCGAACTTCGGCTTGGCGGCCAGGGCCATGCCCAGGCGCCACTCGCCGTCGAGCTGCATGGCGACCTGGCCGGTGTGGAAGGGGTGCTTGGGGCCCCATTCGTCACCGAGCTTGGAGCGGTAGGTCTCCAGCTTCCGGTAGCCGCCGAGTTCGTCGACCAGCTTCTTCTGGAGCTTGAAGGCGTTCTCGAAAGCCGGGTCCTTTCCCACGTTCGACTTGCCGTTCTCGTCGAAGTACGTGGGGGAGAACTGGCCCAGGTAGTGCTCGGTGGTCGTCTCCCAGCCGTGGTAGTTCGGCATGAAGCCGAGCTGCTCGAAGGTGCCGCCCTGGGGGATCGTGAGCTTCTTCGCGACCTTCTCGAACTCCGACCAGGTCCTGGGCGGGGCGGTGATGCCGGCCTTCTGGAACGCCGTCTTGTTGTAGTAGAGGCCGTAGGCGTCGCCGAGGAGGGGGACCGCGCAGCGGTTCCCGTCGAACTGGGTGTACTCGTTCATCGCCTTGGGGAAGGTCTTCGCCGGGTCGATGCCCGACTTCTCGAAGAACGGGTTGAGGTCCACCAGGGCGCCGGAGGAGCAGAACCTCCCGACGCTGTTCGTGGTGAAGGACGAGATCACGTCCGGGGCCTTGGCGCCGCCGGCGCGCAGGGCCTGGTTGATCTTGTCGTCCGTCATGTTGCCGACGACCTTGACCTTGATGTTGGGGTGCGCCTTCTCGAAGCCGGCGACGAGGTCCTTGACGGCCTTCACCTCCGAGGGCGCGCTCCAGGCGTGCCAGAAGGTGAGGGTCGTCTCCTTGGACGCGTCGTCGCTCGCACCGGCGCCCGACTGGCCGGTGCAGGCGGTGGTGAGGAGGGCGAGGGAGGCGGTGGCGGCGAGGGCGATGGCCGCCTTACGGGATATTCCGGGCATGGCAGAGCTCCCTGAGGCACGGGGGAAGGGGAAGACGGGAAATACCGGAAAGGGGGGTGGAGTCAGCGGGAGGTGTCGAAGACCTCGTCGCGCGTGGTCGCGAGCGCGCTCTCCAGCGCGCCGCGCAGCACGGGGTGTTCACGGACGCCGCCCACGACCAGGCGCGGGCGGGACGCGGCCAGCTCCTCCAGCTCGGCCTGGACGAGGGCGCGCAGCGCCTCGCCGCCCGAGGTGAGGACCGTGCCGCTCAGGACGACCAGCTCGGGGTCGAGGACCGAGACGAGGGAGGCCAGACCGGTGGCGAGCCGGGTCGCGTAGGTCTGGAGGAGGCGGCGGTGGGCGTCGTCGCCGGCCTGTGCGGCCCGGGCCACCAGGTGTGCGGCGGCGTCGGCGTACGGGCCCTCAGGGATGTCCTCGACGCCCAGTTCGCGGGCCAGGCGCGGGACGGCCTGGGAGCCGGCCAGCTCCTGGTAACCGCCGCTGTTGGCCTTCGTGACCTGGCGGACCAGGGGCGTGCCCGGCACCGGCAGGAAGCCGACCTCGCCGGCGCCGCCGGTCCAGCCGCGGTGCAGCCGGCCGCCGAGGACCAGGGCGGCGCCGAGGCCCTCCTGGTTCCACAGGAGGACGAAGTCCGAGTGGCCCCTCGCGGCGCCGAGGCGCTGTTCGGCGAGCGCGACGAGGTTGACGTCGTTCTCGTACTCGAAGGGCATCGGCAGGGCGGCGGCGAGCTCGTCCAGCAGCGTGGGGGAGTGCCAGCCGGGCAGGTGGGAGGCGTAGCGCAGGCGGCCCGTGGTGGGGTCGAAGGCGCCGGGGGTGCCGATCACCAGGCGGTGGACGTCGTCCCGGGCGAGGCCCGCCGCCTTCACCGCGCCGTCCAGGGCGTCGGTGACCTGCTGGACGACCGGGGTGCCGGTGCGCCTGCCGGGGGTGGGCAGTTCGAAGCGGCCGACCGTGCGGCCGGTGATGTCGGCGACCGCGGCCAGGATCCGTTCGGGGGTGACGTCGAGTCCGGCGGCGTGACCGGCCGCCGGGTTCACCTCGTACAGCTGGGCGTTCGGACCCGGCCGGCCTTCGGTGGTGCCGGTGGCCAGGACGAGTCCGGCCGCCTCCAGGCGGGCCAGGAGCTGTGACGCGGTCGGCTTGGACAGGCCGGTGAGCTTGCCGATCCGGGTGCGGGACAGCCGGCCGTGTTCCAGGAGCAGGTCGAGGGCGGCCCGGTCGTTCATGGCGCGCAGGACGCGCGGGGTGCCCGGCGTGCCGGCGGTTCCTGCCATGCGTGTCCACACCTGCCTTTCGGCTGCTCAGCTTCTCAGTGACCGGGGACGGAAGTCCATTGCGCACGGGGCGTGCACGGTGTCCGTCTTGTATTGTTAGGAAAGTTTCCTATCGGTGGGAGGAAGGTAAGCCCGGCGCCGCGCGGCCGTCAAGAGAGGAGCGGCCCGGCGTTCTCCGCGTGATCGCGTGCCCGTCGTCCTCCGGGCATGCGAAGAGGGCGGCGCCCGGACCTGCCGGGTGCCGCCCTGTCGTGGAGTCGCTTCTTCGTCGAGGAGTCGCTACTTCGTCGTGCTCGTCGGCGCGGGGGGCGCGAGCGGGGACGCCGCCGCCGACTGCGGGGACGTCGTGTTCGCGTACGCCGACGGGGCCGCCATCCCGGCCGTCGGATCGGCGGGCGCCTCCTCCGCCGGGGCCGTGGCGCCGCCGACGATCCGGATGTCCGCCGCGTCGAAGGCCCGCTTCACGCGCCAGCGCAGCTCGCGCTCCACGGTCAGGGACTTGCCCGGCATCGTCTTGGCCGAGAGGCGCACGACCATGGAGTCCAGCAGGACGCTGTCGAGGCCGAGGACCTCGATCGGGCCCCACAGCAGCTCGTTCCAGGGCTCCTCGGCGCCCATCTTCCCGGCGACCTCGTCCAGGGTGGCCTTCACCTTGTCCAGGTCCTCGCCGGAGTGGACGGTGACGTCGACGTTGGCCGTCGCCCAGCCCTGCGAGAGGTTGCCGATGCGCTTGACCTCGCCGTTGCGGACGTACCAGATCTCGCCGTTGTCGCCGCGCAGCTTGGTCACGCGCAGGCCCACCTCGATCACCTCGCCGGAGGCGACGCCCGCGTCGATCGTGTCACCGACGCCGTACTGGTCCTCCAGGATCATGAAGACGCCGGAGAGGAAGTCCGTGACCAGGTTGCGGGCGCCGAAACCGATCGCCACGCCCGCGACACCGGCGGAGGCCAGCAGCGGGGCCAGGTTGATGTTGAACGCGGAGAGGATCATCAGGGCGGCGGTGCCCATGATGAGGAAGCTGGCCACGGAGCGCAGCACCGAGCCGATCGCCTGCGAGCGCTGACGGCGGCGCTCGACATTGACCAGCAGGCCGCCGAGCGGGCTGCCGTCCGAACTCTGCGCGGTGCGACTCATCCGGTCTATGAGCTTGGTGATCGCCCGCCGCACCGCGACCCTCAGCACCGCCGCTATCACCAGGACCAGCAGGACCTGGAGGCCGATCGCGAGCCACGTCGACCAGTTCTGCTCGACCCAGCCGGCGGCGTTCGTCGCGCTCTCCTGGGCGTCCTGGAGCGAGGGCACTCTCGGGGACTGCGTATCCGACGGGGTCGGCGACGGCGACGGTGACGGGCCGGCGGCCAGCAGGACGGCGTCCGCAACGGACAAGGACACGGCAGGTACCTCCAGGTGCAGCGGTCTGCCCCGGTGCGGTGGTCCTGGGGGGTCAAGGTCACGGTTGGGTCACCGAAGGGGCAGAACCACCACACTAACGGGGCATTGTGTGTGCTCCCTCGGAATGTGTGAAGGAGAGACCGTGCTCACCTGGGCTTGAACAGGCCATGATCCGGGGGATGTATCAGATGTGGTCGAAAACACTCCCAGCCCGTTACGGGGACATGGTGGCGCTTCCACCAGGCATGAGGGGAGACTGGCTACGAATCGTCCCGGCGCGAGCCACGCGCCGCCGGCGTCCAAGGAGGCATCCGTGCCGCATGTCCTGGTCCTCAACGCGTCGTACGAGCCGCTAGGCGTCGTACCGCTCCGCCGCGCGCTCGTCCTCGTCCTCGAGAACAAGGCCGTCTGCCTCGAGGAGTCCGGCGCCTATCTGCACAGCGCGACCGTCACAGTCCCCGCACCCAGCGTGGTCCGGCTCAAGCGATTCGTCCGGGTTCCCTATCGGGGGCCCGTTCCTCTGACCCGCCGGGCGCTGTTCGCCCGCGACGGGGGCCGGTGCATGTACTGCGGTGGCGTCGCAACCAGCGTCGACCACGTCATCCCGCGCAGCCGCGGGGGCAAGCACGTCTGGGACAACGTGGTGGCGTCCTGCCGCCGCTGCAACCACGTGAAGGCCGACCGACACCTCTTCGAGATCGGCTGGCGGCTGCGCCACAAACCCGCCCCGCCCACCGGCCTCGCCTGGCGCATCATCGGGACCGGCCATAGGGACCCGCGCTGGCTGCCGTACTTGCAGCCGTACGGCGCGGACGACGCCTTGGCCCGGATCGACGGCATTTCCGCCTGACGACGATCCGGGCCTTCGTCTTGCCGCGCGCCCCTCGGCAGGGCCGCGCGGGACCGGCCGACCGGCCCGGGGAACCCCCCCGCCCCCCGGCCCCGCCGCCCCGGCCGGGGGGGCCCCCCGCCCCCCCGACACCTACACACCGGTCTCCGACGCCCGGGCCATGCACGC
>NZ_JBEYZD010000035.1:0-91380 GCF_040645895.1 Streptomyces olindensis
CGCCTCCTGAGGAGGCGCCCGGTCCGGCCTACGTCTTGAAGGCACCGAAGTCGATCGCGGCCAGACGCTCCGGGTCCAGCAGGATCTGGATCTGCGAGATCCGGTTCCGCCGTACGGCGAAGCCCATGACGGACACCGGTACGCCGTCCCGGTCGACCAGGACGCCGGGGGTGCCGTTGACGAGCACGGGGGTCACCGTCACATCGGGCCGGCGGAACAGCGCGGCCCGCTCCGCCACGGGGCCGGCCCCGTGGATCACGGCCGAGGCGGAGGCGAGCGCGAGGCCGCCGTCCGCGCGGAGTTCGACATCCGGGTCCAGCACGGCCACCAGTCCGTCGAGATCGCCGCCCCGCGCCGCGGCGAAGAACGCGTCCACCAGCACACGCCGCGTCGCGTGGTCGCCGGCGGAGTCCGTCTCGTGGGCGCCCTGCACCCGGCGGCGCGCCCGGCTGGCCAGCTGGCGGGTCGCCACCGTCGTACGCCCGACGACGGCCGCGATCTCGTCGAAGGTCAGATGGAACATGTCGTGCAGCACGAAGGCCACCCGCTCGGCGGGGGCGAGCGTATCCAGCACGATCAGCAGCGCGAGGCTGACCGAGTCGCTCAGGACCGCCTCGTCCTCGGGGCCGTGGGACGGTTCGCGAACGACGACGGGATCCGGCAGGTGCACGCCGACCGGGTCTTCCGGGCGCGCGGCGCGTGACCGGAGGACGTTCAGGCAGACACGGCTGATCACGGTGGTCAGCCAGGCGGGGAGGTTCTCCACCTCGCCCGCGTCGCTGCGGCTGAGTCTGATCCAGGTGTCCTGAACGGCGTCCTCCGCCTCGGCGTGCGAGCCGAGCATCCGGTAGGCGACGGTCCTCAGATGCGGCCGTAAGTGTTCGAACCGCTCCGCCAGCCGATCGTGTTCCTGCACCGGTCACACTCCTCGGTCGTCACGGGTCATCACTAGTGGGCGGCTAGCCGACCCCACGACTGTGGACCCGACTAGGAGCACGAATGATCAATTTTTCATTGCGTATCACACGTATCTCGGGGAGGAGGTGACATGAACCGCTCTCTTACCGAATTCTGGCGTCGGCGTCTGACCTTGTTCGCGATGTGCATGGCGACGTTCATGACGTCTCTCGACCTGACCATCGTGAACGTGGCGCTGCCCTCGATGCAGAGCGAACTGCACATGAGCGCCGCCGAGCTGGAGTGGGTGATCAGCGCCTATTCGCTGAGCCTGGCCGCGATCATCCCGGCCAGCGGGGCGCTCGGTGACCGGTACGGCCGCAAGCGGGTCTTCCTGACCGGAATGGTCGTCTTCGTGATCGGTGTGATCGCCTGCGCCGTCGCCTGGAACGCGGCCTCGCTCGTCGCCTTCCGCGCCGTGCAGGGCGTCGGGGGCGCGGCGATGCTCGCCCTGGGGCTGTCGATCATCACGGAGACCTATCCGCAGGAGCAGCGGGCCGGCGCGATCGGGGCCTGGGCGGCCATCGGAGGGACGGGGTTCGGCGCCGGGCCCGTCGGTGGGGGCATCCTGCTCACGTTCTTCGGCTGGCCGTCCGTGTTCTGGATCAACCTGCCCTTCGCCGCCCTGGGCATCGTGTGCACGGTCGTGGCGGTCCGGGAGTCGCGCAACCCCCGGGCGCGCCGGCTCGACGTACCGGGGATGCTGCTCAGCTCCCTGGGTCTGGTCTGCCTCACGCTCGGCTTCGTCGAGTCGTCCGACCGCTCCTGGAGCGCGCCCCTCGTGGCCGTGCCCCTGGCGGCCGGCGCGGTCCTGCTGCTCACGTTCTTCTGGTGGGAGCGCCGTGCCCCGCACGCCATGCTGCCGCCGGCGCTGCTGCGGGCGCGGAGCTTCGTGAGCGCCTCGGGCATCTACCTGCTCGCCTACGGCGGGATGAGCGGCGCGCTGTTCTGGGTCACCCTGTACTTCCAGAACGTGGCGGGCTGGTCGGTGCTGCGCACGGGGCTGTCGTGGCTGTTCATGAACATCCCGTTCCTGGCCATGGCGCAGTTCGGCGGGCGGCTCGACTCGCGCTTCCGGGCCTCGTCGGTGGCGACCTGGGGGATCCTGGTGGCCGCGGTCGGCGTGTTCCTGCTCAGCCGGGCGGGGACCACCTCCTTCGCGGTCAGCGCCCTCGGGTACGTGCTGTACGGCGGAGGGTTCGGCACGTTCGTGCCCGCGGTGACCCATGTGGCCATGCGCGACGTGCCCCCCGGCGTCTCCGGCGCCGCTTCCGGCGTCCTGAACGCGTCACGGCAGATCGGCTCGTCCGTGTGTCTCGCGGTGCTCGGCACCGTGGGCGTCAACGCGACCGTCTCCGCCTGGCAGGGCAAGGTGTCCGGACTGGACGGCACGCGCCACGCCGCGGCTCTCGGGCAGTCGCACGACGTGGGCGGTGGACGCGTGCTCGCGGTGGTGCGCGAGCTCGGGGAACCGTTCCGCCGGCCCGCCGTCGACGCCTTCCTGCACGGCTACCAGCTGGCCGTCGCCATCGCCGCGGCCTGCACTGCCGTGGCGGCGGGCCTCGCCTGGACCGGGTTCAGGCAGCGGACGGGCCGGGCGCGGGCGGGGGAGCGACCGGCCCCGCCCGTCGAGGAGCGCGAGGCCACGGTGACCGGGGACGGACCCCGTCGACGGAGTCGGTGATCCAGATACGAGTGCCCCGAGGCCACGCCTCGGGGCACAGGCTTCGCCGAACCCGGAAGTGCGGCACCCACAGCACAAGGCAAGGCATCACGTTGCCTGTTTGGCATGGGGAGAAACTCATGAGCAAAGGCGTCAAATTAATACGCTGGCCCATCGAAGCCGACACGCGAAACGACTGCAGAAAAGCCGGAATTCCCCGCCTGCTGGTCGTGGAGGCCGGCAATGACGCTCCCGTCTGTGTCGACCCCACGGAGGACTGGATCAGAGCGCCCGCCCCTCGCCGCGATGTGGAGGCGCGCATCCAGGCACTGGCCCAGCGCGCCTACGGGCGAAAGGTCCCGACCGTCGACTCCACCGGCATCCTGTACTTCGGCACCGGCTCGGTGGCCATCTCCATGACCCAGATCGGCATCATGGAGCAGTTCGTCACCCACTACGGCGAAGTGGTCTATCGCTCGGAGCTGGAGCAGCAGGTGGTCAAGGCCACCGGGAAGATCTCCAGAAACGCCCTCGACCTGCAGATCATGAGACTGCGCCGCCGCATCGCCGTTCTCGGCCTCAGCATCCAGACCGTCTGGGGCCGGGGATACCTCCTCGAGGCCGACTCCGCCTGACGCGGCGCCGAGCCGTCCGACGGCAGGGGCCGGTCACCCGGCCGGTGCCGCCCTGTGCCCTCTGCCCGTCCGCCACCCGGGCAGAGGGCGTCCGTTTTGGTCATTCCGCCTTCTCCTCATCGGCTGCGCGTCACACGGCCCGTGATGCACGGGTCATGAGTACGACGGACCGCGAACCGGAAAGGTGACCGATGGACCAGCGCCAATTCCTGGCCGACTGCTTCGAGGAGAACCGCAGGGACCTGCTCGGACTCTCCTACCGCATGCTCGGCTCCCGGGAGGAAGCGGAAGACGCGGTGCAGGAGACCTGGCTGCGGCTGGACCGCGCCGACACGTCGGAGGTACGGAACCTGCCGGGCTGGCTGCGCACGGTCGCCTCCCGGGTCTGCCTGGACATGCTGCGCAGTCGGCACGGGGGACGCGAGGAGCACTGGAGCGGCGACCTCACGCCGCCCATCGCGGCCCCCGAGGACGGCAACCCCGAACACGAGGCGCTGGAAGCCGAATCCGTCGGCCTGGCGCTCCGCGTCGTCCTCAACACTCTCAGCCCCGCCGAACGGGTCGCGTTCGTTCTGCACGACATGTTCGGCGTGCCGTTCGACGAGATCGGCGGGATCCTGGACCGCAGCCGGGCGACCGCCAAGAAGCTGGCCAGCCGGGCCCGGCACAAGGTGCGTGCGCCCCGGGAACGCAACCCGGTGGAGACGGACCGGCACCGCGAGGTCGTGGCGGCCTTTCTGGTCGCCGCGCGCACCGGGGACACCGGGATCATCGCCGCACGCCTCGCGCCGGACGTGGTGCGGCGCGCCGACGCGGCCGCCCTGCCCCCGGGCCGCCCCGGCACAGCGCACGGTGCCACCGCGGTCGCGTGTGAGATCAGCCGGTTCGGCAGTGCGGCACGGCACGCCGAGCCCGCGCTGATAGACGGTCGCGTCGGCCTGCTCGTGGCGCCCGGCGGACGGCTGCGGCTGGCCATTCGCTTCCGCATCGACGGCGGCCTGGTCAAGGAATACGAGCTGGTCGCCGACCCCGCCCGGCTCCGGCGTCTGAGCCTCAGGCTGCTGCCCGGGCGCTGAGCCCGACCGGACGCCGTCTCGGTCCCGCGGGGTGGGCGCGGGCGGCCTCCGAGAGCGTCTTTCGCAAATCTTTTTCCCCGGCGGGACCCGGCCGCGGCCCGTGCAACAGTCTGCGTGCAACGTCCAAGGATCTGGCCGCACCCACCAGGACGGGATTCATGATCGAGGACATAGTGATCGTTGGCGGCGGCACGGCCGGCTGGATGACCGCCACCTACCTCAAGGCGAGCTTCGGCGACCGACTGACCGTCACGCTCGTGGAGTCGAAGGCCGTTTCGACGATCGGCGTCGGAGAAGCCACCTTCAGCACGGTCCGGAACTTCTTCCGGCACCTGGGGCTGACCGAACCGGAGTGGATGCCCCGCTGCCACGCCTCCTACAAGCTGGCCATCCGGTTCGAGGACTGGAGGGCGAAAGGCCACAACTTCTACCACCCCTTCGAGCGACCCCGCGTCGTCGACGGCGTCCCGCTGGCCGACTGGTGGCTCCACGACGGCCCCAGCGACCGCTTCGACCGGGACTGCTCGGTGCTGGCCGCCCTGTGCGACGCCCAGCGCTCGCCCCGCCATCTCCACGGAGGCCTGTTCGAGGAGGTCTTCGAGGCCGGGGAGGCCCGGGACATGGCCCGCGCGATCCCCGAGGGGCAGGGGACGCAGTTCCCGTACGCCTACCACTTCGACGCCACCCTGCTCGCCCGGTTCCTCAGCGAGTACGGGGTGGAACGCGGGGTGCGGCACGTCCAGGACGACGTTCTCGACGTGCGTCTCGACGGCGACGGCCACATCCGCGACGTGCTGACGAAGGACCACGGCGCGATCGGCGGTGACCTGTTCGTCGACTGCACCGGTTTCCGCGGACTGCTGTTGAACAAGGCGCTGGGCGTGCCGTTCATCTCGTACCAGGAGTCCCTGCCCAACGACAGCGCGGTGGCCCTGCGCGTTCCCGTGGACGTGGAGACCAGGGGCATGCGGCCCTGCACGACGGCCACGGCACAGGACGCCGGCTGGATCTGGACCATCCCGCTGCTCGACCGGATCGGCACCGGATACGTCTACTCCAGCGCGTACACCACACCGGAGGAGGCGGAACGCACGCTGCGCGCCTTCGTCGGACCGGAGGCCGCGGAACTGTCGGCCAACCACATCAGGATGCGGATCGGCCGCAGCGCCGAGTCCTGGGTGAAGAACTGCGTCGCCATCGGCCTGTCGAGCGGCTTCGTCGAGCCGCTGGAGTCCACCGGGATCTTCTTCATCCAGAACGCTGTGGAACAGTTGGTCAAACGCTTCCCCGGCACCCGTGACGACGAGCCGCTGCGCCGGTCCTACAACCGCCAGGTCGGCGACGTCATGGACGGTGTGCGGGAGTTCCTCTTCCTGCACTACTACGCCGCGGCCCGGTCGGACAACGAGTACTGGCGGGACGCGAAGACCCGGGCGATGCCCGACGGCCTGGCCGAGCGCCTCGAACAGTGGCGTACCGCGCTGCCGGACGAGAACTCCGTCTTCCCGCGCTTCCACGGCTTCGAACCGTACTCGTACACCGCCATGATCCTGGGCCTCGGCGGGCTGCCGGTCCGGTCACTGCCCGCTCTGCGCATGCTCGACCCGAGCGCCGCGCGCCGGGAGTTCCGGAACGTCCGCGCCCAGGCCGCGACGCTGATCGACCGGCTGCCCGGACAGTACGAGTACCTCGTCCACCAGGCCGCCGGGTTCGACGACGCCACGGCCGGCCGCCTCGTGAGCAGCAGCTGACGGCCCGCCAGGAGGTGCCTCCCCCATGCCCATACCCATGGCGGGGGCCGACGGCCGCACCGCGGCCGAGCCGGTCTCCGCAACCGCGTTCCGAACCCTGATGGCGGCCTTCCCGGCCGGAGTCGCGGTGGTGACCGCCGCCGACGACAGCGGACGGCAGCACGGCATGACCTGCACCGCGGTCTCCAGCGTCTCGGTCAGCCCGCCGACGCTGCTGGTGTGCATGCAGCGCTCCAGCCGCACCCTCGCCGTCCTCAACCGGACGGGCAGCTTCGCCGTGAACCTGCTCGGCGACCAGGCCCGCCCGGTCGCGGAGCTGTTCGCCGGCCGGTGCCCGGACCGCTTCGAGCACGTGTCGTGGACCGCCCGGCCGGGCTGTGCGGGACCCCATCTCGACCAGGACGCCCACTCCATCGCGGACTGCCGGGTCACCGGTTCGGTGGCCGTCGCCGACCACGTCGTCGTGCTCGGCGAGGTCTTCCGGGTCACCACGGACCAGGACGCGCGGCCGCGCCCGCTGGTCTACGGCATGCGCGAGTACTGGTCCTTCGGCCACCCGGGCGCAGCGCCGGAGCGCTGTGCTCTCACGACAGCCGCTCCATCGGACTCGGACACGGAGGCGTCGCGATGACGGACTACGGGATCTCGCTGCTGCCGGACACACAGCCGCAGCAGCGCAGCGCCAAGGACTACTACACCAATCTGCTGACGGTGTCGGAGCTGGCCGAGGACCTCGGCCTCGACTACGTCAAGATGACCGAGCACTATCTGCACCCCTACGGCGGCTACTGCCCCGACCCGCTCGCCTTCCTGTCCGCCGTCGCGGCACGCACCAGCAGGGTCCGGCTGATGACCGGGGGCATCCAGGCCTCCTTCCACCACCCGATCCAGCTGGCGGCGCGCACCGCGCAACTCGACGCGCTCAGCGGCGGAAGGCTGGACGTCGGTTTCGCGCGTGCCTTCCTGCCGTACGAGTTCGACGCCTTCGGCATCGACATGGACAGCAGCACGGACCGCTTCCGGGCCACCGTGGACGCCGTGGTCAGGCTGTGGACGCAGGCCGACGCCGGCGAGAACACCCCGTTCTTCCGCTACGAGGGCGCGCACTCCCTGCCGCTGCCCACCCAGGACCCGCATCCCCCGGTGTGGGCCGCCGCGCTCCTCACCCGTTCCAGCTTCGAGTGGATCGGGGACTCCGGGTACAACCTCCTGATCGCCTCCGCGCCCAGCCGCGAGCAGGTGGGCCAGGTCCGGGAGATGATCGAGCTGTACCGCAGCAGGTTCGCCGCGGCACCCGGCAACCAGGGGAAGCGACCCCGCGTCGCCATCAGCGTCGCGCTGTACCTGGCCGACTCCGACGAGGAGGCGGCGGAGCAGGGCACCGCCGCGCTGCGCCGGCACTGGGACACGTTCAGCTCGGCCGCCGACGCGTGGCGCAGCCGCACGTCCACCTCGTACCAGGGCTACCGAGAGGCCGTGGTGGACAAGCACCGGACCGGCCCGAGCGAGGCCGCGGGCCTCGCGGTGATCGGCTCGCCCCGCACCGCGGTCGAGCAACTGCGGCAGATCGAACGGGAACTGGGGACGGACATCGTCCTGTTCCAGCTCGACTACGGCCAGCAGCCGCTGGAGACCATGGAGCGCAGCCTGAAGCTCTTCGCGTCCGAGGTCCGCCCCCACCTGGGCGGGACGCGATGACCGGGAGGCCGGCCGGCCGCACGCTGCCCGAGCTGTTCGAGGCGCAGGCGGTGCGCAGCCCGGACGGGCCGGCCGTGCTGTACAAGGACACCTCGCTGACCTACGGCGCGCTCAACGAGCGGGCCAACCGGCTGGCCCGGCTGCTGATCGACCGGGGCGTGGGCCCGGACCACCTCGTGGCGCTGGCCCTGCCCCGCTCTCCCGAGCTGGTGGTTGCCGTGCTGGCGATCCTCAAGGCGGGCGGCGCCTACCTGCCCCTCGACCCCCGCTATCCCGTGGCCCGCAAGGCGTTCATGGTCCAGGACGCGGCCCCCCGGCTGCTCGTGCGCGCGGGAGCGGGGCGGCCCGATGGGACGGACCTGGAGGAGGTGGTCCTCGACTCCGAGGCATGCGCCGCGGCCTGCTCCCGGTACAGCGGCGCGAACGTGCGGCAGGACGAGCGCCGGGAGCCGCTGTCGGACCTCCACCTGATGTACGTGATCTACACCTCCGGTTCCACCGGGACACCGAAAGGCGTGGCGGTCACCCACGAGGGCGTCGCGGACCTGGTCGCCACTCAGGCGGACCGGTTCCGGCCCGCTCCCGGCGACCGGGTCCTGGCCTGGGCCTCGATCAGCTTCGACGCGGGATTCTGGGACATCGCGCTCGCCCTCCTGCACGGGGCCACCCTCGTGCTGGCCGACGACGAGGACCTGCTGCCGGGTGACACCTTGCACGAGACCCTGGTCACGTACGAGATCGACCACGCGGTGCTGCCGCCGGCCGCGCTCAGCGTCACGGACAGCAGGGGAGTGCTGCCGGGCGGCACGATCATGTCGACCGGCGATGCCTGCACCCCGGCTCTGGTGCGTGACTGGGCAGCGGGGAGGCGCATGTTCAACGGCTACGGCCCCACCGAGGTGACCGTCGGCTGCACCATCGCCGGCCCGATCACCGAGGCGGACGGTGTCGGCATCGGCGTCCCGTGGACCGGCGGCCGGGTCCATGTGCTGGACGAGGACCTGCGCCCCGTGCCCGACGGCGAGGAGGGCGAGCTGTACCTGGCCGGCTCCGGGCTGGCCCGCGGCTACGTGGGCCGTCCGGGGCTCACCGCCGCGCGGTTCCTGCCCGACCCCTTCGGCCCCCCGGGCAGCCGCATGTACCGCTCCGGCGACCGCGGCCGACGTGACGCCGACGGCCGTTTCCACTTCACCGGGCGGGCCGACGGGCAGGTCAAACTACGCGGTTTCCGCGTGGAACTCGGTGAGATCGAGGCCGTTCTCACCCGGCAGCCCGACGTCGATCTCGCCGTGGTCGTCGTCGAGGGAGAACTCGCCGACGCGCGGCTGGCCGCCCACCTCACCGCCCGCCCCGGCGCCACCGTCGACCCCGTGGACCTGCGGACGCGACTGGCCACCGCACTGCCGGAGTTCATGGTGCCGACGCGCATCGCGGTGCACGACACCTTCCCGACGCTGCCCAACGGGAAGATCGACCGAAGCTCCCTGGCCGGCCGGAACGGCACCGCGGCGCGGGAGCGGCCCGCCGCGGCCCTGAAGCCGGACTCGCCAGAAGACCGGCTGTACGACACGGTCGCCCGGCTGCTCGGCCTGCCGAAGGCCGACCCCGAAGCCAACTTCTTCGACCTCGGCGGCAATTCCCTCCTGGCCGGCCGGCTGATCGGCTCGCTGCGCGAGGAACTGGGGGTCCGCGTGCCCATACGGGCCGTGCTCGCGGCGCGCGATCTGCGGGAGATCGCCCGGTCCCTGAACGGGTGACACACCAAGGACGGCCGCACGGCGGACCGCGCACCCGGTGCGGCAAGAAAGGGAGAATTCCGTGACTGACGTGACCGAACGGTTGACCCACTTCCCGATCCTGAAGGATCCGGCCTGCCCCTTCGATCCCGCGCCCGCCCTGCGCGAGCTCGACGACCCGGTCCGGGTCGAGCTCTGGGACGGCAGCACTCCGTGGCTGATCACCGGGTACGAGCTCGGACGCAGGCTCCTGGTCGATCCACGGGTCAGCGCAGACTCCACCAGGCCCGGCTATCCGCACTTCGACCTGGGCAGTCGCGAGCGGCGCAAGGACGGACGCTCGTTCGTGGCCCTCGACGACCCCGAGCACGCCCGCCAACGGCGCATGGTCTCCTCGCCGTTCGCCATCCGGAACATCGAGGCGCTCAGGGACGACGTCACCGACATCGTCGACGGGCTCATCGACGACCTGCTCGCCGGCCCCAACCCCGCCGATCTGGTCAGCCGGTTCGCCTTCCCCACCTCCACCCAGGTCATCTGCCGGATGCTCGGTGTGCCCTACGCCGACCACGAGTTCTTCCAGGAGCAGAGCACCCTGATGCTGCACCGGGACAGCTCGCCCGAGCGGGTGGTGGGGGCCCAGGAGGCGCTGCGCGGCTACCTCAGGGAACTGATCGACCGCCGGCACAAGGAGCCCGCGGACGGCCTGATCTCCTCGGTGATCGAAACCCAGGTGCGCACCGGCGCGCTGAGCCCCGAGCAGCTGTCCTACATCTCCATGACACTGCTGGTCGCCGGGCTGGAGACGACCGGCAACATGATCGCCCTGGGCACGGTCGCCCTGCTGCGCAACCCCGAGCAGATGGCGCTCCTGCGGGAGACCGAGGACCAGAAGGTGATCAACGGTGCCGTCGACGAGCTGCTCCGCTACCTCAACATCTCGCATTCCGGCCGCCGGCGCGTGGCCTTGGAGGACATCACCATCGGGGACGTCACCATCCGGGCCGGGGACGGGATCGTCCTCGCCAGCGAACTGGCCAACCGGGACCCGGAGCACTTCCCCGACCCCGACCGCCTGGACATCACCCGGGACGCCCAGCACCACCTGGCCTTCGGTTTCGGCCCCCACCACTGCCTCGGCCGCCCACTCGCCACCCTCGAACTGCAGGTCGTGTACGGCACGCTCTACCGGCGCATTCCCACGCTGCGCCTCGCCATCGACTTCGCCGACGTCCCGTTCAAGTACGACGGCGTGGCCTACGGCGTCCGTGAGCTACCCGTGTCCTGGTAGCCGGACCGCGTGTCCGCTCTGTCTCAGGAGGACCAGTCATGCACGTCTCGCGTACGTCCGCTCCGGTGGCGGGCAGCGGCATCGTGGTGGTCGGGGCCGGGCTGGCCGGTCCCGTCGCCGCGATGTACCTGGCCCGGCGTTTCGGCCGGGTCACCGTACTGGAACGGCGCGGGGACCCCCGGCACCTGCCGGCCGGGCAGGGCCGGTCGCTGATGGTGATCCTGTCGGAACGCGGGTGGCGGGTGCTGCGCGAACTCGGCCTGGAGGAGGCCGTGCGGCGGATCTGCGTTCCGCTCGCGGCCCGGTGCGGCCACCTGCCGGACGGCAGCACCGTGGTGACCCCCTACAGCCGGGACGGGGCGCCGATCTGGGCGGTCGAACGGTACCGGCTGCACTGCCTCCTGCTGGACGCCGCCGAGGCCGAACCGGGGGTGCGGCTCCATTTCGAGCGGCCGGTCCGCGCCGTCGACCCGGAGGAACCGAAGCTGCTGGTGGGGGCGGGCACCTCCGAGCGCTGGATCCCCTGCCGGCATGTCCTCGGCTGCGACGGCGTCCACTCCGCGGTACGGGCCGCCCTGGTCGCCCGGGGCGCTCGGGAGCGGGTGAGCACCCTGGAGCTGGCCTATCAGGAGATCGTCCTGGACCTGCCCTCCTGCGATCGCGGGCTCATGCACTACTGGCCGGCCGGTGACGCGCTCTTCGGGGCCTTCCCGCTGGCCTCCTCACCGCGCTTCGCGGGTTCGGTGTTCTTCCGGCGGGAGGGCCCCCGCCCCTCCTACGCGGCCGCGGTGGACGGGCCGGCTCTGGCCCGGCAGTTCGCCGAGACCTTTCCCGGGCTGGCGGCCGGCATCCCGGACCTGCGCGAGCAGTTGGCGACCAAGCCGGTCTCCGCCGTGCGGCTCACCCGCTGCGACAGATGGGTCCTGGGCGGCACGGCGGCGCTCGTCGGTGACTCCTGCCATGCCATGGCCCCCTTCATGGGGCAGGGCATGAACTGCGCTTTCGAGGACGTCCGCACGCTCGTGAGCTGCCTGGACCGCGAGCAGGACTGGGAGCGGGCGTTCACGGCGTACGAGCGGATCCGCAGGCGCGACGCCGACGCGATCACGGACATCTCCTACCAGCACTACCGGACGATGTCCCGGCTGCCGGACCCCCGGCACGAGGCCGAGGAAGCCGTCGCCCGGCGGCTGGTCGCCCTGATGCCCCACCGGTTCGTCCCCCTCTACGAGCGCTGTGCGTTCAGCGAGGAGAGCTACAGTTCGGCGCTCGCCGAGGAACGCCGCCTGCGTGCACTG
This sequence comes from Streptomyces olindensis, assembly GCF_040645895.1. Lineage (NCBI taxonomy): Bacteria > Bacillati > Actinomycetota > Actinomycetes > Kitasatosporales > Streptomycetaceae > Streptomyces > Streptomyces olindensis. Next base: position 12,106 of record NZ_JBEYZD010000035.1, read on the forward strand.
GCCCGGCGGATCCTCAGCCGTCACGGCCCCGCCGCCGATCTGCCCGACGCGCACCTGCGCGCCTGCGTCACACAGGAAGAGAATGCCGGGAGGGCATCGTGATATTGGTCGTCTTCAGGTCGCGTTTCTCCGAGCAGGTCGACGAGACGTACGGAACGACGGAAGATCACCTCGCCGAAAAAGTGCGGGAGATGGCCGGTGACGATCTCGTCCATCTCAAGAACTACGAGGCGGAGGACGGCGAGCGCCTGGCTCTGGTGTGGTGGCGGAACCCCGACACGCTGGAGAAATGGCGCAACGACCCCGAGCACCAGGACGCCCAGCGGCTCGGTCGTGACAAGTGGTACGAGTTCTTCGAGCTGAGCGTCGCCGAGGTCGTCCGCACCAGCTCCAGCGTGGCGCCCGAGCAGTACCCGGCCCCGTGAGGGCCGCGGTGCCCCTCACAGGGCGGCGAGCACCGCGCGCGTCACCTCCTGCGTGCCCAGTGAGCCTCCCAGGTCCGGAGTGACCCGCCCGGCCGCGATCGACCCGGCGACCGCCGCGTCGATCGCGGCCGCCTGGGCGTCGTGTCCCAGATGCCGCAGCAGCAAGCCGGCCGTGAGCAGGCACGCGAAGGGGTTCGCGACGCCCTTCCCCGCGATGTCCGGGGCAGAGCCGTGCACCGGCTCGAACATCCCGAAGCCCGTCTCGGGGTTGAGACTCGCCGACGGCGCCAGGCCGAGACCGCCGGCCAGCGCGGCCGCGAGGTCGCTGAGGATGTCGCCGTGGGAGTTGCTCGCCACGATCACGTCGAAGCGGTCCGGCTCGGTGACGAGCTTCATCGCGGCGGCATCGATGTAGAGATGCCGGGCGGCCGTCCCGGAATGACGCTCGGCGGCCCGCCGCCAGCACTCCTGCCACAGGCGTCCGCCGGCCCGCACCGCGTTGGCCTTGTCCACGAGGCACACCTCGCGGCGGGCCGTGGAGAACGCGAAGTCCATGATCCTGGAGACGCCGTGCCGGGTGTTGACGTCGGCGTCGATCGCCACCTCCTGGGGCGACGACGTACGGAGGTTCCCGCCGATGCCGCTGTAGAGCCCCTCGGTGTTCTCACGGACGATCACGCAGTCCACCGCGCGGTGTTCAGGGTCCCGCAGCGGGCTGAGCCGGTCGTGCCACAGCCGGACCGGTCGGCAGTTGGCGTACAGGTCGAAGCTGTGCCGCAGCGGCAGCAGGACACCGCGCACGTAGTCGGTGTCCTCCAGGTCGGGCTGTCCGATGGCCCCGAGGAGGACCGCGGAACTCGCGGACACGCGGGCCAGGTCGGCTTCGCTCAGCGCCAGGCCCTCGCGGCGATATCGGTCCGCGCCGACGTGGTCGAGGACGTCGACGGACAGACCGGTGTCCAGCGCGTCCAGGACCTGGAGCGCGCATTCGACGACCTCGGGACCGATGCCGTCGCCGGGGATGACGGTGATGGAAGCCAACGGGTCACCTCGCCAGAGCCGGAAAAGGGAGCACGCGCCGGCCGCTGGAAGACGACGGTCCGGCGCGCGGCCAGGCTAGACACCTGTCGTTGGCCGCCCTCCGGTTCTGTCACGGTTCATTCAGCCGGACAGGAGTCCCGGGGACGCCCCCGCGAGAAGCCGCAGGTCAGTTCGTCTGGCCTGCGGCTTCTTTCGTTTGGGGCAGGTCCGGGACCGCCACCCCCCGCACCCGCAACGCCCACGGCGCCGCCGCCCCGGTCACCGCGAACAGGGTGCCCAGGACGAGCCAGCCCTCCCGGGGGTGGGGGCCGAGGCAGAGGACCGCTATCAGGGCCGGGGCCACCGCCGTCGCCGCGCCGCGGCCCAGGGAGAAGAAGCCCTGGTACTGGCCGTGCATGCCCTCGGGGGCCAGGTTGAAGCTCAGGCCGAACGAGCCCGCCGACAGCCACAGTTCGCCGAAGGTGAGCGCCGCCGCGAACAGCAGGAGCAGCACCGTCGCCGGCCAGCCGCCCAGCCCGCCGGTGAACGCGACCAGCGCGCACGCGGCCAACAGGGCGATCCCGGAGTTGCGGCACATGCGGGCGGCCCGGTGGTCGTCCTCGGCGCCGCGGCTGAAGCGGATCTGCAGGCAGATCACCATCACCGTGTTGACGGCGACGATGCCCGACACCAGGACCGGCGGCGCCTCGGTGTGCTCGAGCACCCACAGCGGCACGGCGAACGACAACACCTGTGCCTGCAGGGACAGCACCCCGCAGATCAGGGTGACGACGGCGTACCGCCGGTCGCGCAGGACCTGCCAGCCGGAACCGGTGGGCGCCGCCTTCCCGGCCGGTGCCGTGCGGGTCTCGCGCGCCCGCAGCCACCGCAGCGGCAGCGCCGCCGCCGGGTAGGTCAGCGCCGTGCACCACAGCAGGGCCATGTACCCGGCCTCGGTGTCGGCCTGGATGACCAGCGCCGAGGCCGCCGCGCCGAGGGTGATGCCGATGTTGGTCACCACCCGCAGGTAGGCCCGCAGCCGCACCCTCCCCCACGCTCGGACGCCCTCGCGCGGGGGATCCCCCACGGCGCCCTCCCCGACCGTGGCGACCAGCGCGCCGCGGGCCGCGGTGCTGCCCTGCTCGGCGAGGAGGAAGACCAGGATCAGCGCGAGGAACGCCGGGAAGGCGCGGGCGAAGGCCAGCGCGGCCATCGTGGCGAACTGGACGCCGAGCAGGACGGTGTACGTGCGCCGGGGGCCGAACCTGTCCGCCAGCCTGCCCAGCGGTACGGCACCGGCCAGCGCCACGATCCCGGCGACGGTGAGGCCGGTGGCCACCTGGTGGACGGGCAGGCCGGCCACTCGGGTGAAGTACAGGGTGCTGGTCGTCAGATAGAGCCCGCTGCCGACCGTCTTCAGCAGCCAGGACAGGGCGAGCAGCCGGGGCTCGCCGGGAGGGGGCAGAGCGGCGTCGAGCAGGGCGCGCGTCCGGCTCCGGGCGGAGGTGCTCATGCCGCGGGGACCGCCATCTCGTGCAGCCGGGCGATGAACGCCTCCGCGGCCGCCTCGTCCGCGGCGGTGAAGTACGCCTCCAGACGCCCGGGACTGGCGCACTCCTCCGGCGTCAGCACCTCCAGCACACCGGGCACCGCCAGGACCCGCTCGCGCAGGCCGGGCAGCGCGGGCAGCCGGGTGCGGCCGACCGTCTCGGGGCGCGGGGCGTGGTCGGGACGGCTGGGCCGCTCGCCGGTCGAGACCCGGACGAACTCCTCCCACAGGTCCACTCCGAAGGCGTGCCACCACATCCGGGAGATGCCCATGCCGCCCGGCCGCACGGCCACTTCGCCGATGACCGGTCCGTCCTGCGTGCGGAACACCTCCAGGTGCGTCACCCCGGCCGGCAGGCCGAGCGCGGCGACCACCCGGTCGTGGAGGTCCAGCACGTCCCGCGAGAACGGGTCCGTCTGGTCGGCGATGTACCCGCTGTTCAGGTTCGGCGAGGTGCGCAGCGGAGGGAGGAAGTAGCGGGAGACGGCCGCGCGGGCCACCTCGCCGTCGTGGACGACGCCGTCGCAGTGGTACTCGTGCGTGAACCGCACCAGGCGCTCCACCTGGACGGGCAGTCGCTGCTCCGCGAGGTCGGCGAAGTCGCCGGCCCGGTGCCGTGCGGCGAACTCCTCGGGGGAGTCGACCCGGTAGGTGCACTTCGAGGCGGAGCCGAACACCGGCTTGATCATGACGGGCCAGCCGGTCCGCTCGGCCGCCCGGGGCACGTCGTCGACCGTGGCGGCCTGGGCGTGTTCCGTCACCGGGAGACCGGCGGCGCGCAGCCTGTCCTTCATCGCCCGCTTGTGGGCGCCCCACAGGGACGCGTCGAAGCCGGGCCCGGGCACCCCGAGCAGCGCACGGACCAGACCGGCCGCGACGACGCTCTTCTCGGTGGCCGCGACGACGTGGTCGACCGGCCCGTGCGCGGCGAGTTCGTACGCCGCCTGCTCGACCTGCGTCAGGTCGGCGAAGCTGTCGACGTACGCCACCTCGTGCCCCCGGTACAGGTCGGCGTAGACCTTGCGGGTCATGACGCGGACCGTCACGTCCGGGCGGCGGGCCAGGGCCTGGAGGACCTCGGGCTTGTCCGAGTTGAGCAGGAGTACCTGCCGGGTCACTTGATCTCCGTAGGGGGTGAGGCGTGGTGGTAGGTGACGGTGGCGGCCGCCTCGTCGACGACGGCCCAGGCGGGGGAGGGGCCGCGGTCCGGGGCGCAGCCGGTGACGGAGCCCACGTTGATCACGTAGCGGCCGTCCGGTGCGAGCGGGACCGGCTCCCCGAACCGTACGGGCAGGCGCTCCACCCGCACCGGGCCGGTGCCGTCGGGCCACAGCCGGTACAGGGCACTGCGGTGGTGGTGCCCGTGCACCAGCGCCCGCCCGGGGAAGTCCGCGTCGGCCGGGCACCACAGCCCCGGCTCCAGTTCGCGCCAGGGCAGCGGGTGGCCGTGGCAGTACAGCGCGAAGTCGGTGCGGTGCTCCAGCGGTGCGTCGAGCAGCGGGCGGCTCCAGTCGGGCAGGCGGTGGTCGGGCACGAGGGCCCGGATCCGTTCCTCCTGGTTGCCCCGCACCAGCCGTACTCCGTCCAGGAGCCGGGCGAGTTCGGGGTCCGGCTCGAAGACGTCGGTGAGCCGGCCGTCGAACTCGTACCCGGCGACCTCGCCTTTCCCGACGCGGCACTCGAAGACGTCGCCGAGGCAGACCACGCGGTCCACCCCCTGCGCGCGGATGCCCCGCAGAACGGCACGCAGCCGTGCGGTGTCCCCGTGGATGTCGGTCACGACGGCGTGGCGCACCGCTCTCACCCGCCCGTCTCGATCCGCACCCGGTCCGCCAGCGCCTCGCAGACCCGGGCGGCGTCGGCCGCGTCCGTGCCGTCGGCGATGACGTATCCGGCGCGGTCCTGCGAGCTGCGCACCGGGTGGACCCGGTCGCCGACCTCGACGTCCAGCCGGATCTCGGCGGTGGTGCCGTCGGTGTCGGGCAGGGTGACGCTCCGGACCGTTCCGGGCGGTGGGGTGAGGAAGCGGATGGCCGCTCCCCGGCGGGCGACGGGCGGGTCGGCGGGCGGCCGGAGCAGACCGAGCGGGCAGCCGGCGGTGAGGGCCACCACGTCCAGTCCGTAGGCGCGGCGCAGCAGTTCGCGGATCTTGTCGCCGCCGATGCGGTTGTGCGACTCCAGGATCCGGGGGCCCTTCCGGGTGATCTTGACCTCGGTGTGGGCGGGGCCCTCCGTCAGGCCGACGGCGTCCAGGAAGGCCCGGACGAGCGCGGCGGTCTCCGCCAGCACGGGCGGGGGCAGAGCGCTCGGCTGGGTGTGCCCGGTCTCCACGAACCCGCTGCCGACCAGCTTGTCGGTCACCGCGAGCACGGTGTGCTTCCCGTCGTACGAGAAGCTCTCCACGCTGATCTCGGGCCCGTCGAGGTACTCCTCGGCGATCGGCCCGCGCCCGCCCGCGGCCTCGAACGCCCGCCAGACGTCCTCGGCGTCCTGCGGCCCGGCCACCTCGAAGACGGCCTGACTGCTGGTGCCCGCCGCCGGCTTGAGGATGACCGGCCCGCCCGTCGTACGGCAGAACGCGGCGAGGTCGGCCGGGCCGCGCGGGGCGGTGGTGAGCACGGGGCCGATGCCGCGGGCGTTGAGCAGGTCCCGCATGCGCCGCTTGTCCTGCAACAGCTCCACGGTGTGCAGGGAGTTGCCGGGCAGGCCGAGCCGCTCGGCGACCGCGGCCGTCGGCAGCAGGCCCCGTTCGGTGAGCGACAGGACGCGGGCGAAGGGGCGTTCGGCGTGCAGCGGCGCCAGGGCCGCGTGCAGTGCGCCGGTGTCGGCCAGGGGGGCCGCCAGTGCCGTGTCGGCCTCGGCGGCCACCGGTGGCGCCGGCTGCGCCGCGTCGTGCACGAAGACGGTGTCGATGCCCAGGGCGCGGGCAGCGCGCACCAGTTGCGGGGTGCCCGCGAGCACCGCGATGCGCGGTGTCGCGGGCACCTGCTGCCCGAAGGTCATGCCACGGGCTCCGGCTGTGCGTCCCCGGCGGTCGCCGCCTCGGGCGCCACCGCCTCCGGGTCGCCGAAGCGCTCCTTGAGGTAGGCGATGATGTCGGCGTTCTCCCGCAGCTTGCCCGGGATGACCGTGGCGCCGTCCACCAGGGCCGGGATGAACTTGCTGCCCGTGGTGCGGATCAGCTCGTGCCGCTCCTCGCGCGGCTTGGGCACGTTGATGTTGATGTAGGAGACCTGGAGCTTGGTGAGCAGTTCGCGCACCGGCTTGCAGTCCGGGCAGGTCTCCCGCTGGAACAGGACGAGCATCAGCGGCCCTCCTCGTGGAACGTACGGATGATCTCGCCGACGCCGGAGCCCGGCGTGAACGTGTGACCGAGGTCGAGCAGGGCCATCTCCAGGGCACCGAAGATGCCGCTGAGGTCGAGGGCGTCGGCCGCGCCCACGTGCCCGACCCGGATGAGCTTGCCCTTGAGGTGTGCCTGGCCACCGGTCATCGTGACACCGTACGAGGTGGACAGCGTCTTCAGCAGCCGGCCGGTGTCGATGCCCTCGGGCGCGAGCGCCGAGGTGATGACGTGGCTGCGCCGGTGCGGGGCCTGCACGAAGGTGCTGAACCCCAGCTTGAGCAGCCCGCGTTCGGCGGCCTTGCCCAGGACGGCGTGGCGCCTGCGGAAGGTCTCCATGCCCTCCTCGTCCAGCATCTTCAGCGACTCGTGCAGGGCGAGCAGCAGGGACACCGCGGGGGACGAGGACGACATCGGGTAGAAGTGGCGCAGCCGCTCGAAGGACCAGTAGTAGTTCGGTCCACTGGAGCGCTCGACGGCCGTCCACGCCTTGTCGGACAGGGCGACGAAGGCGAGCCCCGGCGGGAGCATGAAGCCCTTGTGGGAGGCGGCGAGGACCACGTCCAGGCCCCACGCGTCCATCTCCAGCGGGTGCACCAGCAGACCGCTGATGGCGTCGACGACCACGACCACGTCGGTGTCGCGGAAGATCCGCCCGATCGCCTCGACGTCGTTGAGGGCACCGGTGGAGGTCTCGCTGTAGACGACGAACGCGCCCTTGATCTCCGGGTGCTCGCGGTAGGCGGCCGCCACCCGCTCGGGGTCGGCGCTGGTGCCCCAGTCGCTCTCGACGACGTGGACGACGAGGCCGTACGAGGTGCAGATCGCCTGGAAGCGCTCGCCGAAGTAGCCGTTGGAGACGACGAGGACCTCGTCGCCGGCCGAGAAGCAGTTGGCGACCGCGGCCTCCATCGCGCCGGTCCCGGAGGAGGCGATGGTGTACACGGGGGCGCTGGTGCCGAACAGCGGGGGCAGGCCGCCGCTGATCTCGTGGATCAGCTGCTCCATCTCGGTGGAGCGGTGGTGGATGATCTCGCGGGCCCCGGCCAGCAGCAGGCGCTGCGGGACTTCGGTGGGCCCGGGTGTGGCCAGCCGCAGTTTCACCGGCTGTTCTCCTTGATCGTGTCGGTGTCGGGGACGGGCGCCGCGGTGCGGGGCGCGTCGACGAAGACGCGCCGGGTGGCGGGCTTCAGGTCGAAGTCGAAGAGCACCACGCGGTGGCTCGGCGACATGGCGAGGCGGCCCTCCCGGAAGGGCACGAGCAGGCTGGTGCCGAGCAGCGACGACTTCAGGTGGGAGAAGCCGTTGGGGTCGGCGGTGGTCAGCTCGTGCAGGTAGCGGCTGCCGTCGGCGGGGGACTCGGGGGCGATCCGCTCCAGGGTCCGCAGCAGGTCCTGCACGGCGCCCGGCTCGTAGCGCATGACGGTGAGCCCGATGGTGCTGCCGTGCGCGAACACCCCGGCCAGCCCGTCGCCCGTGCCGTGCTCCTGGAGCGTGGCGGCGATCCGGTCGGTGAGGTCGTAGTGGGAGTTGAGCCCGGTGCTCTCCACCGTCAGTTCGATCACCGGGCCACCTCCGCGGGCCCGGCGATCGCCGCCGGCGTGTTCTCGGCCGTCAGGTCGCCGGGGCCGGTCAGCGTCCAGGCGGGCACCCCGGCGAGGACGTCGGTGATGCGCGCGACCTGGGCGGTCTGGGCGGCGCGGCCGTCGTCGAGGTAGTGGTGCCAGCCGGCGTTGGCGCCGTCGAAGGCCGACTCCACGTTGGCGCGCAGCACCTCGGCGTGGTCCGCGCGGTTGCCGGTCAGCGGCTCGACGACCGTGTGCTCGCCGGGGCCGATGGCCGGGTGCAGGATCGCCGCGACGGGCACCCGCACGCCGACCGGGGCGCTCGGGAAGCGCTCACGGAACGGCAGCGGGTCCACCGCGAACTTTCCCACCGGGGAGAACGCGTGGCCGTCGGCGGGCACGTAGTCGTCCCCGATGCCCGCGATCTCCCTGAGACCGGGGTACTTGGCGACGGTGCCGTAGCCGAGGTGCGGGTAGTCGGGCCAGCCGGCCGCGACGACCGAGCCGTCCGGCAGCTCGTGCAGCACGGTCTTGTCGCCGCTGAGCACCTGGTAGCCGAAGTGCTCCACCAGCTCCAGGAGCACCGTGCTCTTGCCGGCGCCCTTGGCGCCGGTGACCAGGACGACCTCGCCGTCGCGGTAGGCGGCGGTCGCGTGCAGCACCGCGGCGCCGGTGTTCTCCTGGTGCTTCAGCACCAGGTCGCGCACCAGCTCGACGAGGTCCATGTGCCCGCCGGCGCCCAGCGTCACGTCGATCACGCGGGCGGCGCGGTCGAAGCGGAAACGGGTGCCGGTCTTGGTGCACTCCAGGTACTCCCGGCCGTCCGCCTCGGCGCGCCGGGCCGGCACGGTGAAGAACTCGCTGGCGCTCTTGCGGAGGTAGATGTCCTCCTGCACGGTCCCGGCCGGCGGCGCGAGGCGCTCCGCGTCCGGGGTGTGCACGCGCAGCGTGGCGACCGGCTCGCGGCCGGTCTCGTCGGGCTTGGCCTCCTCGGCGGTCAGGTGCGTGGCGAGGAAGGCCAGCGCGTCCTCGACGCCGGCACCGGGCGCCACCTCCAGGTCGAGCCGGGTGCCGTGGAAGTCCAGCCACAGGGTGGTGGGGCGGGTGGTCACTGTGCGGCCTCCGCGAGTTCGCGTCCCAGGGACTCGTAGCGGTCCTGCTGTTCCAGCATCTGGGGCATGCGCTGCAGGTCGAAGATCTCCTTGAGCGGGGCGAGTTCGGGCTCCACGTTCAGCGTGGTGCCGTCCCGCATGATCCGGGTGAGGGTCTCCCGCATGGCCCGGATCGAGCTGCGCAGCGCCTGGTTGGCGTAGATCGCCATGGCGAAGCCGCGCTGCTCCAGCTCCTCGACGGTGACCTGGTTGTAGGTGGTCGGCACGACGATCACCGGGAGGTCGCCGCGGTAGGCCTCGCGGAAGGCGAAGACCTCCTCGGGGTCCTTGCGCTTGGAGTGGATGAGCAGGGCGTCCGCCCCGGCCCGCTCGTAGACGTCGGCCCGGCGCAGCGCCTCGGCCATGCCCTGCCCGGAGATCAGCGCCTCCAGGCGGGCCACCACGAGCATGTCGGTGCGGGTCTCGGTGGCGGCCCGGATCTTGCCCGCGAAGTCGTGCAGCGGGGCGAGGTCCTGGTTGCCCTCGATGAAGCTGTTGAGCTTGGGGAACTGCTTGTCCTCGATGCACACGCCGGCCACGCCGCGCGCCTCGTAGGAGCGCACCATGTGGATGACGTTGTTGACGTTGCCGAACCCGGAGTCGCAGTCCGCGAGGACGGGGATGTCCACCGCGGACGCGAGGTCGGCCGCCGCCTCCAGGCACTCGCCCATGGCGAGGATGTTGGCGTCGGGGACGCCGGCCGCGGCGGAGATCTCCAGGCCGCTGGACCAGACGACGTCGAAGCCGGCCTCCTCGGCGAGCCGCGCGCTGAGCGGGCTGTGCGAGCCCATGGCACGTGTCAGTCGCGGGGCGGCGAGCGCCGCGCGCAGCCGCTGTGCGGCGCTCGCCGGTGCCTCGTTCCGTTCCTGCGGTCGTCTCCCGGTCATGCGTCCCCTCCGTTGGTGTGTTCGGTCTGTCCGGCGAGTTCCCGGCACACGTCCTCGACCGTCTCGTCGAGGACCTTGCGCGGCCGGGCCGCGCCGATCCGGCGCCCGACCTCCCACGGGTCCAGCCCGTGGCGGGCGCTGATCTTCTCGATGCGGTCCTGGAAGTAGAAGTGGTGGTCGTTGATCCCGGCCGCGATCTCCGCCCGGCGCACCGTCATCGGGCGCGGCAGCACCTGCTCGGCCACGTACTCGGCGGCTTCGCAGACCAGGGGCAGATCGGCGTGGGTGTCGTACTTGGGCCACGCGGTGAGGAACGCCGCGGCCTGTTCGGTGGCGAGGTTCCCGGCACCCCGGGCCATGGCGCACAGCGACGCGTCCAGCCAGCTCACGCCCGCGTCCAGACCGGCCACGGCGTTGGCCGCGGCCAGGCCCAGGTTGTTGTGGGCGTGGAGGCCGAGCGGTGTCGGCAGCCGCTCGGCCAGCAGCTCGATCCGCCGGCGGACGTCGTCCGGGGTGAGCGCGCCGAAGGAGTCGGCGATGTAGAAGACGTCCGGCGCCTCCGCGGCGACGACCGCGGCGACCTCGGCCAGCTGCTCCAGGGTGGTGTAGCTGACGGCCATCAGGTTGACGCCGACCTTGAGGCCGAGCGCCCGCACGGCACGGACGTACTCCGGGACCCCGTCGATGTTCCACGGGTAGGCGGCGACGCGCACCATGGACACCGGGCTGTCTGGCAGGTCGTCCATGGCACTCACCGGGCACACGGTGGGGACGACCATCACGGCCAGCTCCGCGTGCGAGACGGCGGGCAGCGCCGCGAGGTACTCGGGCGTGCAGTGCGCCGAGGGCCCCGCCGTGGCGCTGGCCTTGCTCCCGGAACCGCCGCGGTAGCCGACCTCGATGACGTCGACGCGGGCGGCGTCCAGGGTGCTCACGATGGTGTGGACGTCGGTGGCGGTGAACTGCCAGTCGTTCTGGTTCCCGCCATCGCGCAGGGTGCAGTCGAGCAGGGTGGGTTTCACACGGCTCCTTCCAGATGCGCCGCCGGGTCGGCCAGTTGGGCGCGGAAGCGCTCCACCAGCTGCTGCGGCGTCTGTTCCACGCGCTTTCCGGCGGGGTGGCTGCGCGGCTCGCAGCGGATCCGCAGCAGCGTGGGTGTCCCGGTCAGGTCCAGGGCGGCCAGCTGGTCGAGGTCGTCCACGGTGTGGGCGGCGGCGTAACCGGCCGCGAGGGCCATGGCCGCCGGGTCGCCGAGGGCGACGGTGCGCTGGCCGCCGGTGCTCTCGTGGGCGCCGTTGTCGAGGACGACGTGCAGGAGGTTCGGCCGGTGCTCGGCGACCATCGGCAGACAGCCCGGGTTCATGGCGAACGAGCCGTCGCCGTCCAGCACCAGCACCCGGCGGTCCGGGTGGGCCAGGGCGATGCCGAGCCCGATCGGCGCGGCCATGCCCATGGAGCCGACGAGGTAGAAGTGGTTGGCGCGATCGCGGATGTTGTACACGTCGCGCGTGATGTAGCCGCAGGTGGTCACCGTCAGGGCGGTGGACTCGCGTTCCAGCAGTGCGCCCAGGGCGTCACGGATGTCCAGCACGCTCAGATCCCTTCCCGGACGATCAGCACGGCGGTGCTCCGGCCGGAGTCGTACTGTTTGAGGAACGCCTCCGCGGAGTCCTCGGGGTGCTCGTTGTCCAGCACGGTCCAGGGGATCTGGAACACGTCGAGCAGGCGGGTGAGTTCCCGACCGATGACGTCGTGCTCGACGGCGTCGTTGCCGTCGTGGCCGCGCCAGCTCACCACGATCGGCAGGTGGACGTCGTAGATGAGGTTGAACGAGGTGAGGACGTTCAGCGAGTAGCCGAGGCCCGAGTTCTGCATGAGGACGACGGGCCTGGCCCCCGCCACGGCGAGGCCGGAGGCCACTCCGAGGGCGCTGTCCTCGCGTGGCGCGGGGATGTAGGAGGCCGGACATCCGGGGTCCTCCAGCAACCGGAAGAACCCCTTGAGCAGGGAACACGGTACGCCGGTGAAGTGTGAATGGCCCCGGGCGAATAAGGCGTTGAACAAGGTTTCCGCGACGCTGGCCCCGGATCCTGCTGTCAACGAAGGTTCAGGCAGCACGCATGACCTTTCTTTTGCGAAGCACGGACGTGATCACGCCCGGCGAGGAGCGTCTCCGTGCCCCCCGGCGGTGTGGATGGTGCATGACGCCCAAGGGAATCCGCAATGACATTCCGGAATACGGACAGGTGAATTCCGAGGGACTGATTCGGGCATATCGTGCGTTCGGCGGGCTTATGGGCGGGTGCTTAATCGGCCGATCTTGCGAATGCAATGACCGAATCTCGATGTTTGAAGTGCGGTGGCGCGGTATCGGGGATTCCGGGGATGGGGAGGCCGCCGGCTCGTTCGCCCTTCCTGTGCGGCGTCTTTGGGGGGTGCGGGCCGACGTGCGGCCGCCCGCGCTGTTCTTGACGGATCTCTCCGACCTGCGTGTTTTCGGTCATTGAGGGTGGCGTGACGGCGTGACCGGGGCGGGGAACCGGTTGTCGGGTGCGGTGGATTCGAGTCAATGGAGGTGTGGGGTATCGGCTGCCTCACGGGCAGCTCTGTGCGGACGGGATTACAGGATCAGTAGGTGCAATCCGGGCGCCCTGAGTGGGTGTGCCGACCGGTATGCCTGTATCGCGCACTTTCTTCGCGGCGGGTTGCAGTGGGTTGCAGAGTGGCTGGATTGCGGTAGGCCGGAATATTCCCGGCCGTGTACAGTCGCCGCCATTGATGTGCGGATGCCTTCGGAAGGGGGCCCCGGGATTCCGGGGCGGAGGCGACTCGCCGCAGCGCGTCGACAGCCGGGTCCGGTTTGTTTCGATGCACCCACCACCCCACACAGCGCCGTGCGCGGGTGTCTCCCCTTCGCCCTTTTCCGGCGACTCTTCTTTTTGCTTTCAGGTTCGTTTCGACATGCAACGGGGATGATTCATGCGTGCCGCAGAACAAGACAGTGGTATCGGCTTTGTCAATGACGAAGCACAGGCGGCGGTCGAGGCGGCCGAGGGAATCATCGACGAGGCCTCGGGAAATGACATCGACGAGGTGTTCGGCCAGGCGTGGTCGGACGACCGGGTGGCGCACCTGCTGGAGCGGCTCGCCTCGGACTTCGTGCTCGACAACACCTACCGGGAACAGCACCTGAGCCTCACGGCCAGCGAGAACTACCCGAGCAAGCTGGTGCGGATGCTCGGCAGCGGACTGCAGGGCGGCTTCTACGAGTTCGCCCCGCCGTACCCGACCGAGGCGGGTGAGTGGGCCTTCCCGGACTCCGGCGCGAACGCCTCCCTGGTGGGGAAGCTGACCGGGATCGGCCGGCAGCTGTTCGAGGCGGCCACCTTCGACTGGCGGCCCAACGGCGGCTCGGTCGCCGAGCAGGCCGTACTGCTGGGCACCTGCGGGCGGGGCGACGGCTTCGTGCACTTCGCGCACAAGGACGGCGGCCACTTCGCCCTGGAATCGCTGGCCGCCGCGGCCGGCGTCAACACCTACCACCTGCCGATGGTCGACCGGACGCTGCTCATCGACGTGGACCGGCTGGCCACGCTGTGCGCCGAGCACCCGGAGATCAAACTCGTCATTCTCGACCAGTCGTTCAAGCTGCGCTGGCAGCCGCTCGCCCAGATCAGGGCCGCGCTGCCCGAGGGCGTCTTCCTCGCGTACGACGCCAGCCACGACGGCGCCCTGATCGCGGGCGGGGCGCTGCCGCAGCCGACGCTGCTCGGCGCGGACGCCGTGCACGGCAACACCCACAAGACCATCGCCGGACCGCAGAAGGCGTACATCGCCTTCCGGGACGCCGACCACCCGAAGCTCAGGGCGGTGTCCGACTGGGTCTGCCCGCAGATGCAGAGCAACTCGCACGCCGAGCTGATCGCGCCCATGTACGTGGCCCTGTCCGAGATCGCCCTTTATGGCCATGACTACGCGCGTCAGATCCTGGCCAACTCCCAGGCCCTCGCCCACGGCCTGCACGAGGAGGGGGTGCGGGTCTCCGGGGAGTCGTTCGGGTTCACCGAGACCCACCAGGTGCACATCATCACCGGGTCGGCCGCCGACGCGCTGCGCCTGTCCCTGGGCGACCTGGCGCACGCCGGCATCCGCACCACCAACATCGAGGTACCGGGCGCCAACGGGCTGCACGGCCTCAGACTCGGCGTCCAGGCGATGACCAGGCGCGGGCTGCGCGAGGCGGAGATGCGCGAGGTGGCCCGGCTGGTGGCCAAGGTCGTGCTGCGCCGCGCCGAGCCCACGGCGGTCCGGGCCGAGGTCGCCGACCTGCTCCGGCACCACACCCTGGACCGGCTCGCCTACTCCTTCGACGCCTACGTCGACTCACCGGCCGCGGCGCGCCTGCTGGGGGAGGTCTTCCGATGAGCACGGCGACTCCGGCGAACACGTCGGGCCCGACAGGGACTTCGAACACGGCGGGCCCTGCGGGGGCGGTGCCCCGGGCTGGCACTCCGGCTGTGTCCGGCACGGGTGGTGCGGGGGGTACGACGACTCTGGCCGGCGCGGCCGCCGCCGCGGTCGCCGACGCGGATACGGTGCCCCGCCCGAGCAGCCCTGGCCTCGCGGTCGGTGCGGTCGGTGGCGCGGATGCGGTGCCCCGCCCGAGCAGCCCTGGCCTCGCGGTCGGTGCGGTCGGTGGCGCGGATGCGGTGGCCCGTGCCGGCAGCGCAGGCGTCGCGGTCGGTGCGGTCGGTGGCACGGACACGGTGGCCCGTGCCGGTACTGCCGCCGCCGCGGTCGCCGACGCGGATACGGTGCCCCGCCCGAGCAGCCCTGGCGTCGCGGTCGGTGCGGTCGGTGGCGCGGATGCGGTGACCCGTGCCGGCAGCGCCGGCGTCGCGGTCGGCGCGGTCGGTGGCGCGGATGCGGTGACCCGTGCCGGCAGCGCAGGCGTCGCGGTCGGTGCGGTCGGTGGCACGGACACGGTGGCCCGTGCCGGTACTGCCGCCGCCGCGGTCGCCGACGCGGATACGGTGCCCCGCCCGAGCAGCCCCGGCGTCGCGGTCGGCGCGGTCGGGGCGGTGGTGTCCGCCGCCGTACTGGCCCCGGCGGCCCCGGTGGACCCGGTCGCCCCCGCGGGCAGCGCTGGCCCGGACTCGGTCGCGGGTCCGTCGACCCACCGGGCGACCCGGCACCCGCTGCCGCCCGGCGTGCTGGGTGCCGCCGTGCGGCCGCGCCGTGCCGACGTTCCGCACGCCGTGATCGGCGCGGAGGTCTGGCACACCGAGTGGGCCCGCCCGCTCCTGGAACGGCTCGAACTGCGGACGGTCATCGCCGACGAGCGGCTGACCTGCGAGCGCGTGCTCGACACGCTCGCCGCCCAGTCGGTGGCGTTCGTGTGCGAGGAACTCCCGGTCAGCGGCCTCGCCGCGATGACCTGGGCGGCCCGCCGCACCGAGGCGCTGCGCCGCGACGACCCGCTGCTCGGCGTGGTCTTCATGGTCGAGGACCCCCGCGCCCTGGACCCGCGCGCCCTCGGCCCGCTGGTGCGCACCCTGTCGCCCGGCGACACGGACCTGCCCGACTTCCTCGCCGAAGTGCAGCGCGTACGCCACGAGTACCACTGGGAACTGCGCAACCGGCGCCCCGGCACACCACCGGCCCGGGACGCCGCGGCGCCGCCCGCCCGGTGGACGGGGACCGTGCCGAACTTCAACGTGAAGCACCCCTCCATGCTGCTGCCCTACGCCCTGCTCTCGGCGCGCACCCGGCGGGAGGTGTACTGCGAGATCTCGCCGCAGGAGGCCCTGCTGTTCGTCGCGGACAGCGTCGGCCGGGGTCCGGCCGCCGCCGTCGCCGGGGTGTTCACCACGCTCCGGCAGGACGTCGACCGGCTCAACACCGCGCTCGGCTCCCGGCTGCGGCTGCACCTGGACCACGCGGACGACCACGAGGTGATCCAGGCCGCCTGCGAGGCCGGGTTCGACTCGGTCATGGTCGACGGGTCCGGCCGCACCCTGCACCAGAACGTCCTCTTCACCAACGCCGCCACCGAACTGGCCCGGCGCTACGGCGTCCTCGTCGAGGGCGAGATCGGCTCCATCGACGGGGCCGGGCTGCGCAAGTGGAACAAGACGACCCCGAGCGACTTCACCCGGTTCGTCGAGGACACGGACCTCGACCTGGTGGGCGCCCACGTGGGCCAGTTCCACAGCTTCGACTACGGCTTCGCCGCCACCCGCCGCTCACTGGCCGAAGTCGGCCTGATGGACGACCGCGCCACCGGCGACGACCTGCACGCCTTCGCCGAGGCCTGCGCGCGCGTCGAGAAGGACCTCACGGACTCCGGGCTGCCCGGCTACTCGGCCGAGCACCGGCTGGTGGCCGCACTCGCCCGCCGGGCCACCACGGAAGCGGACGGACCGGACGCCGGGCCACGGCTCGACGCGGTGTTCCGCGAGGCCCGGACCCGCGTCCCGGTGTTCCAGCGGCCGCTGCTCGACGCCCTGGAGAGGGAGTGGCTGGAGCGCCGGCTGGCCAAGGTCCGGCGCAAGACCGACCTGTGGGACGAGGTCTTCGCCACGGAACCCGCGCGCGAGCACCGGTACGCGGCGATCGACCACGGACTCGTCCAGACCCTCACCGGCGTCCTCCAGGGCACCGGTCGCGCCCTGGTCGTGCACGGCGGCAGCTCGATCTCACGGGTCGACCTCGCGTCCCTGCCGGCACACGGCGTCGCCCGGGTGAACTTCGGCAGCGGGGTCTACGCCGACTACCTGGAGGCGCTGCGCGCCCATCTGCCCGTCGACCTCACCGCGGACCCCGATGCCCCTACGGGGGACGGGACTTGGAAGCACGTGCGGCGCATGTCGTACCTTGCGGAGGCGACGCGTGACTGGCGGTCCTGGACCGACGCGCCGCCGTCCTTCGTCGACACCTTCGTCAGCCGGCTGGAGCGGTGCTACGCGGCCCCGCTCCGTGGCCGCACGCCCGCCCAGGCCCCGGGAGGCCGCAGTTGAGTCCCTTTGAGCAGATCCTCGACCTTCTCGACCGGGAGAAGGCCACGTACCGCGTGGTCGAGCACCCGGCCGAAGGGCGCTCCGAGGAGGTGTCCGCGGTGCGCGGCACGACCGTGTCGCAGGGCGCGAAGGCGCTCGTGTGCCGGGTGAAGGGGATCGAGTCCCCGGCGGTGCTGGCCGTGCTGGCGGGCGACCGGCGCGCGGACCTGAAGAAGGTCGTCGCCGCGGTCGAGGGCAAGAAGGGCGGGTTCGCCCCGTCGGACCTGGCCGAACAGCTCACCGGCTGCGTCGTCGGCGCCATCCCGCCGCTGTCGCTGTCCGGCACGCTGCCGGTCGTGGTGGACGCGGAGTTCCTCGCGGCCCACGAGGAGATCGCCTTCAACGCGGGCCGGCTGGACCGGTCGGTGGTCATGGCCACGGAGGATTACGTCCGGATCGTGGCGCCCGCCGTGGCGCCCATCGCGGCGCCGGTGGTCCCGGCCGCCGCGGAGTAGGGACCGACACGAATCAGAGCAGGGACCGACACGAATCAAGGGGGGTGCGTCGGCATGCGCGTGCGCATCGGGGCACAGTTCGTCGCGCTGGCGTGCGCGTGGGGCTCCAGTTTCCTGTTCATCAAGGTCGCGCTGGACGGCATGACGCCCGCGCAGGTCGTGTGGGGCCGGCTGGTGCTGGGCGCGCTGGCGCTCTGCGCGGTCATGGCCGTGACCCGCAGCAGGATCCCGCGGGACGCCGGGCTGTGGCTGCGGCTGTCCGTGGTGTCCGTGCTGCTGTGCGTCGTGCCGTTCCTGCTCTTCTCCTGGGCGGAGCAGCACCTCGACTCCGGCATGGCGAGCATCCTCAACGCCACCACCCCGCTGCTCACCCTCGCGGTCGGCGCGGTCGCCCTGGCGGACGAGCGGCTCGACAAGCGCCGTACGACGGGTCTGCTCGCCGGGTTCGCCGGGGTGCTGGTGCTGATCGGCCCGGGGGGACTCGCCGGTGGCGGCGGGCACCTCCTGGCCGAGCTCGCCTGCCTGGGCGCCACCGCCTGCTACGGCGTCGCCTTCGTCTTCCTGCGCCGGTACATCACCCCGTACGGGCTGCCGGCGGTCAGCGTCGCCTTCGTGCAGGTCACCATCGGCGCGCTCATCATGCTGGCCGCCACCCCCTGGCTGGCGGCGCCCGCGCCCCGCGTCGACGCGCCGATCGCGCTGAGCATGCTGGCGCTGGGTGCCCTGAGCACGGGCCTCGCCTATCTGTGGAACAACAACATCGTCCAGGCGTGGGGCGCGGTGAACGCCGCCGCGGTCACGTATCTCACCCCGGTCGTCGGTGTCACGGCGGGCGTGGTCCTGCTCGGGGAGCGGCTGACGTGGAACCAGCCGCTCGGGGCGGTGCTGGTCATCGCCGGGATCATGGCGGCGCACGGCACGCTGCCCCGCCCGGCGCGGCGACGGCCCGCCGCGCCGGAGCCGGCGGTGGGGCCCGGGGCGGCCGCCACCCCCGTGGAGGAGCGCGCGGCCCACTGAGCGGGACACGGCCCCCGCGCCGTCCGGCGGGCCCTGCCCCGTGCCCGTCGCTCCATGGGCGTGGAACTGCCCGAGCCCGCCGCGGCCGTCACCCCGTGGCCAGTTTCGCGGCCCAGGCCTCCCAGGCGGGCTGCTCGCGGTCCCGGACCTTCGTGGCGTCGGGACCGTAGAGGTGGCCGCCGACGACGATCGCCGCGGTGCCGCCCCACTCCATGGTGGTGAGCTCGAAGATCCCGCCGACGGGCTCCGCCGTACGCAGGGCGACGGCTTTGGCGCTCACCGCTTCGACGGTGCCGCGCAGCCGCGGTGCCGTCCCGGCCGTCTCGGCCTCCTGGCCGGGCCGGATCCCCGAGAGCCCGGCGGCCGCGAGCACGTCGGGCGCGGGCACGCCCTGCGGCAGCTCGTGCATGACGAGGAGGGTCGTGGTCGGCAGCCCCGCGAAGTGCGTCAGGTAGGTCCGCAGGTTGCGCAGCGCGGCGGTCCAGCCCTCGAACGTCCCGTCGATGTCGTCCTGCCAGTCGTCCCCGCCGGAGAGGAACCCCGAGGACAGGCGCACCACGCAGGTGTCGCCCGAGACGGCCTCCACCAGGACCTCGGTGTTCCAGGGCGGGACGGGGACGCCCGGCCCCTGCCAGTCGGGCTCCTCGTAGACGAGCCGGTGCGGCGGTTCCCAGGCGGTGACGACACCCTCCGAGGCGCCGAACGAACCGTGGTGGGTGACGAAACGCCCGCCCTCCCGCGGTTCGACCTCGGCCGGCACGAACCAGGCTTCGACGCCGGGGCCGGTGGCGATGGCCTCCCAGACCTGCTCCGGCGTGCCGGGGACCTCGACCTCGGCGACGGCGCGGTAGCGGCCGTCCTCGTCGTCGAGACGGCTGTGCACGTCAGTCATGGTGCTCCTCCTCGGTGGGGGGCAGCGGATAGGCGCCGATGACGAGGCGGTGGGCGCGGCCACCCGGCGTCCGCTCGTCGTGGTAGCGGGCGACGACGCCCGTCACGGCCGCGGCGAGGTCGCGCGCGAAGTCCGCCCGGGCGGCGGGCGACGCCAGAGTCACGTCGGTCTGGAGCGCGAACGTCTCGACGCGTCCGCCCGTGCGCCGCGAACGGGACAGCAGGGAGCCGAGGTGCCGGACGGTCTGCGCCGCGAGCGCCAGGAGGAACGCGGCCGAGAGACGGTCCGGACGCTCGCCCGGTTCCGGTGGCGCCGCGGGCCCCATGGCCTCGGGGGAGATCACGTACGCCCGGGCCGTCGCCACCACGAGCCGCTCGGTGATCCCGCCCCACCGCCGTTCACCGGCGCTGACCACGAGCCCCTGGTCCTCGAGCTGCCGCAGGTGGTAGTTGACGCGCTGCCGGGGCAGGCCGAGCTCCCGGGCCAGCCCGCTCGCGGAACGTGGTTCACGCAGGTGGGCGAGGAGCCGGGAGCGCACCGGGTCGAGAGCGGTGATCGCCTGGTCGGAAGCGCGGATGACCTCCACGGGTGCTGTGTCCACAGCACCACTCTGGCCTTGACAAATAAATTTGTCAAAGGGGCCGGCCGGCTTCTCGTGCTTCGGCTCTTCGTGGGTTCGTCCGGCCGGATCTTCGTGGCTTCCGCCAGTACGACCCCCCGCCGGGGTGCGGGAAGACTGCCCGCCAGGGCTGCGGCGCGACACCACGGACGGACCACAGGGGAAGGCGGCACGATGGGCGTGCAGCAGTACGACGAGATCGGTGAGGCGTTCGAGGGCTTCAAGTCCCTGCCACTGGCGCACTACGCGGAGGTCCCCGGCTTCCTGGCCATGGTCGGGGACGTGCGCGGCAGGTCGGTCCTCGACCTGGCCTGCGGCACCGGCTTCTACAGCAGGGAGTTCCGCCGGCGCGGTGCCGCCGAGGTGCTCGGCGTCGACATCTCCGGCGAGATGGTCGCCGCGGCCCGGCGACTGGAGGAACGCGATCCGCTGGGCGTGCGCTACGAGGTGGGCGACGTGTCGGCGCTGCGTCCCCTCGGGCGGCGCTTCGACGTCGCCACGGCGGTCCAGCTGCTCAACTACGCGGAGGACGTCGCCGCCATGGAACGGATGTGCCGCGCCGCGCACCGGCACCTGGTGCCCGGCGGCGAGTTCTTCGTGCTGGCCCAGAGGCCCGAGTTCCGCTTCGACGGGCCGTCACCGGCCCGGTACGGCTTCCTCGCCGAGCCGACCGGCGAGCAGGCCGGGACCGGACCGCGCGTCCGCATCACGGCGCTGCTCGACCCGCCGATCGAGTTCGTCACCACCTGCCCGCGCCGCGAGGTCTACGAACAGTGCCTGGCGGCGGCCGGGTTCCGCGACCTGACCTGGGTCCCGCTGGAGGTGTCCGACGCCGGCCTGCGCGCGTACGGCGCGGAGTACTGGGCGGACTTCCACGCCAACCCCCCGCTGGAGATGCTGCGCTGCCGCGCCTGACGACCGCCGCGGGACGTCCCGTACGGCCGGGCCGCACCCAGGGCGGCTCGGCCGAACGGCGTAGACGCGTCGCGGTCCGACAGGCGTACTTAAGGGGTCCTTATCGTTAACGGATAGCATCGCGCGTCAGCCCGTCAGCCGCCGACCGGGATGAGGTGAGGACATGGGGGCGCCCACGATCGCCGTCGCCGTGGTCACGATGGGCAACCGGCCGGAGGAGGTCGACGCGCTGCTGGAGTCGGTGGCCAAGCAGGACGTGCCGCCCGAGCGGATCGTGATCGTCGGCAACGGCTGCCCGCTACCGGAGTTCGCCCGGCGGCTGTCGCTGCCCGGGGAGGTCACCCTCATCGAGCTCGACGAGAACGTCGGCTGCCCCGGCGGGCGGAACGCGGCCCTCGCGCGGCTGCGGGAGTTCGGTGACATCGACGTCGTGGTGGACCTGGACGACGACGGTCTGCTCGTCGACGCCGATGTGCTGCGCCGCGTCCGGGACCTGTGCGCCGCCGACGACCGGCTCGGCATCGTCGGCTTCCGCATCGCCGACGAGCTGGGCGAGACCCAGCAGCGGCACGTGCCCCGGATCGGCAACTCGGACCCCCAACGGGGCGGGTACGTCACCGGGTTCCTCGGCGGCGGGCACGCGCTGCGGATGGCGATGCTCGACGAGATCGGCGACTGGCCCGCCGAGTTCTTCTTCGCGCACGAGGAGACCGACCTGGCCTGGCGCGCGGCCGACGCGGGCTGGCGCATCCTCTACGCGCCCGAACTGCTGCTCCAGCACCCGAAGACCTCGCCTGCCCGGCACGCCATCTACTACCGCGTGAACGCCCGCAACCGGGTCTGGCTGGCCCGCCGCCGGCTGCCGCTCCCGCTCGTCCCCGTCCATCTGGGCGTCTGGGTGCTGCTCACGCTCGCGCGGAACCGGTCGGGCGCCGGGTTGCGGGCGTGGTTCGGCGGATTCGTGGAAGGCGTACGGGAGTCGGCGGGAGAGCGGCGGCCCATGCGCTGGCGTACGGTGTGGCGGCTCACCCGGCTGGGGCGTCCGCCCGTCATCTGACGCGGGACGCGGGACGCCGGACGCGGGACGCCGGACGTTCGGACGGCGGACGCCGCGGGCGTCGAGTGGTTGAGTGGGCCCCGGCCGTTCACCTCCGCCGACCGGGACCCGGATCCGGCCGCGGCGGCGACACTCCCCCGAGTTGCGCGTCCAGACGCGCGCGCCGCCGGGCCAGATCCGATGTAGTGATCACATCAGGCTTTGCCAACGGATCGCTAACATGTGGCCAACGGTTCTCCGTTGCGTCGTCTGCCGATTGGCGTGAAGTAGCCGAACCAAGGTCGAGGAAGGCCGGGGCAGCGGCGGATCCCGGCGGAGGACGCGAGGCCGAAGGTGACGGAAAACCGCTGTCCAGGGGGCGGGAACCCGTCACGGTGGGGAATCTCGTCCAGGGCGGCGAATCGGGAAGGCGGGGGCGCGATGGGGGCGGCATCTCCCTGCTCGGGCAGCGACAGGGGGCCCGACGGGGGACCGGGGGAGCGGTACGGCCTGCGGTTCGGGTTGCGGTTCGGGCTGCTGGGACCGCCGGTGCTGTACGACGACGTCCCGGGCGGTGCCGGGAGCGGCGCCACCGCCGGGAGTCGCCGGGGTGACGGGGCGGCCCGGGCCATCGGGAGCCCCAAGACCCGTGTCCTGCTGGCCGCGTTGCTGCTCGACGCCGGACGGGTCGTCTCCGTCGAGTCTCTCAAGGACGCGCTGTGGGGAGGGGCCCCGCCCGTGTCCGCGCAGGCCTCGCTGCACAACCACGTGGCCCGGCTGCGGCGGCTGCTGGACGACCCCGAGCGTCTGCGGACCGTGCCGTCCGGGTACGTGCTGCGCGTCGACGAGGGCGAGCTGGACGTCCATGTCTTCGACGCCCATGTGACCGCGGCGCGTGCCGCGCACACCGGCCGGGACTGGCAGCGGGTCGTCGCGGAGTGCGGGGCCGCGCTCGCCCTGTGGCGGGGCGCGCCGCTCGCCGGGCTGCCGCCCGAGGTGGGCGGCTACGCCTTCGCGCGGCGGCTGCGCGAGGCACGGCTGCTGCTCCTGGAGTGGCGCCACGATGCCGAGTTGGCGCTGGGTGGTCCCCGGCTCCACGAACTGGTCCCGGAGCTGGCGGCGTTGGCCAGTGAGTATCCGCTGCGGGAGGTGTACCACCGGCAGTTGATGCTCGCCCTGCACCGCACCGGCCGCCGCGCCGAGGCCCTCGCCGTCCACCGCGACCTGCGCACCCGCCTCCTCGACGAACTCGGCATCGAGCCCGGACCGGGCGTGCGGGAGGCGCACGTGGAGGTACTGCGAGGGTCCTTCACGGACGCCGGTTCGACAGAACCGCCGACGCGACCGCTGCGGTCGCCTGAGGGCGTGGGGTCGGGGGGCGAAGGTTCCCGGTCGTCGGAGGGCGTGGGGTCGGAGAGCGGTGGCCCTCGGCCTTCGGAGGGCGCGGGTTCCGGGGAGTTCGGTTCGCGGCCGTCCGTGTACGGCGTGGATGTTGGCTCGGGGGAGTGGGGTCTCGGGTCGTCCGTGGGCGCGGGTGGTTCTGGTTCCCGGTCGTCTGGGGGCGCGGGTTCCGGGGAGTTCGGTTCGCGGCTGTCCGTGGACGGCGTGGATGTTGGCTCGGGGGAGTGGGGTCTCGGGTCGTCCGTGGGCGCGGGTGGTTCTGGTTCCCGGCCGTCTGGGGGCGCGGGTTCCGGTGAGCGCGGTTCCCGGCCGTCCGTGGATGCCGTGGACGTGGGCTCGGGGAAGTGGCGTCACGGGTCGTCCGTGGGCCCGGGTGGTCCTGGTTCCCAGCTGTCGGAGGGTGCGGGTCCCGAGGAGCGCGGTTCCCGGCCGTCTCCGGGGGCGGGTCCCGGCGAGCGCGGTTCCCGGCCGTCTGCGGACGCGGATCCCGGCGGACTCGGTTCCCGGCCGTCCGTCGGCTCGGATCCCGGCGAGCGCGATTCCCGGCCGTCCGTGGGCCCGGCCTCGGGGAAGCGCGGTTCCCCGTCGCCCGGGGGCGTCGGCCCGAGTGGCCCTGGCTCTCGGCAGACGGCACGCATGGACCCGGGCGCCCCCGGCTCCCAGCGGTCCGCAGCCCCGTCCCCGAGCATCCCCGCCCCTCAGCCGCCCCCGAGCACCACCCCGGCAAACCACCGCTCCGGGGAGCCCACGCCCGACCCAGCCCCTGCCCCCGCCTCGGCACCCCGTCCCGCACAACTGCCCCCACCCCCAGCCCACTTCACCGGACGGGCCGCCGTACGTGACGCCCTGAGCCGCGCCCTCACCGCACCCGGCCCGCATCCCACCGCAGTGATCAGCGGCATGCCCGGTGTCGGCAAGAGCGCCCTCGCGCTGCACGTCGCGCACGCCGTGGCGGAACGTTTCCCCGATGGGCAGCTCCACCTCGACCTGCACGGCGCGACCCCGGGCATGACCCCTCTCGCCCCGGGCCAGGCACTCACCGCCCTGCTGCGCGACCTCGGCGTCGAACCCGGCCGTATCCCGGAACTCCCGGACGCCGCCGCCGCGTTGCTGCGCTCCCTGCTCGCCCCGACCCGCACGCTCCTGGTGCTGGACGACGCCGCGAGCGCCGCCCAGGTGCGGCCGCTGCTGCCGGGCGGCGCCGGCTGCGCGGTGATCGTCACCAGCCGGTCACCGCTCACCGCCCTCGACGGTGCCGCCCGCTTCCCGCTCGCCCCGCTGTCGGACGAGGAGAGCGCCGACCTCCTGCGCGCCGCCTCGGGCCGCGACGGCCTGGACGGCTCGGACGCAGCCCGGCGCCTCGTCGAACTGACCGGCCGCCTGCCCCTGGCCCTGCGCGTCGTGGCCGCCCGGCTCGCCGCCCGCCCGGCCCTCACCCCGGACGTCCTGGCCGTTCAACTGACCGCCGCGGACGGGCGGTTGGGGCACCTGGAGTACGACGACCTGAGCGTCCGCCGCTCCCTGGCCGTCGCCCAGGACGCGCTGGCCGCCTCCGAGCGCGAGGCCGACCGGGACGCGGCCCTCACCCTGCGCCGCATCGGCGCGCTCGACCTGCCCACGTACGGCGCCCCCCTGCTCGCCCGTCTCACCGGCACCGGCGAGAGGCGCACCGAGGCCGCCCTGGACCGGCTCGTCGACGTGGCCCTGCTGGAGGAGACCGCGTACGGCCGCTACGCACCGCACGACCTGGTGCGCGACTTCGCCCGCGAGCGGGCCGGAGAGCGGGAGGCGGACGCCGCCGACGCCGCGCTGCGCTGGTACGCCGCCGTCGCCGAGCGTGCCCTCGCCGCCATCCTCGGCCCCGGCCCCGACCAGGACGACCGCCGCCGCCCCACCGCGGACCGGCCCACCGGCCATCCGGCCCACACCGACGAGGTCGCCCCCTTCGACACTCCCGAAGAGGCCTTCGCCTGGGGCGACCGGGAGCTGGCGAACATCGTCACCCTGGCCGAGCGGCACGGGGACGACCCCTGCGGCCGGCGCGCGGCCCTGGTCTCGGTCCTGGTCCGGCTGGTGTTCCCCTACGCGCACCGCCGGGGACGGGTCGCCGAGATGGAGGTGCTCGGGCGGGTGGGCCTCCGGGTGGCGCGGCGGCTCGGGGACGAGGCGGCGGAGGCGTACGCGCTGGTCGACCTCGCGGGGCTGCACTTCCTGACCGGCCGCCACAGCGACGCCCTCACCCTCAACGACCGCGCGCTGGACCTCTGGCGGCGGCTGGACCACCCCTCCTGGATCCGGCGCTGCCTCAACAACCGTGGCCTGCTGCTGGAGGGGCTCGGCCGGCACACCGAGGCGGGGGAGGCGCTGACGCGGAGCCTGGAGTACGCCCGGCGACTCGACGACCCGTACGGCGAGGCCGTCACCCACAGCCACCTCGGCAACCTCTACGAGCACACCGACCCGCGGGCCGCCATCGAGCAGCACCGGCGGTCGCTCGCGCTCGGGGAGGAGATCGGCGCCGTGATCCTGCGCCACTCCGCGCACTGCAACATCGGCTACGCCCATCTGCGGCTCGGGGAACCGGCCGCCGCCCTCCCGCACTTCGAGGAGAGCCTGCGCATCCTCGGCGGCCAGGGCGACTGGCACGGCGAGTCCCAGACCCGGCTCGGCCTGGTCCGCGCGCTGCGGCTGCTGGGCCGCACCGGGCGGGCCGCCCACGAGTGCGCCGAGCTGCTGGGCCGGGCCGAGGCCCGCGCCGACCGCTACACCGGCGGTCTCGCCCGCCACCAGCACGGGCTGCTGCTGCGCGAGCGGGGGCGTCCCGGCGAGGCGCGCGAGGAGTGGGGCAGGGCGCTCGCGGCACTGGAGGGGACGGACGAGCACGCGGTGGTCGCGGAGCTGCGCGCACTGCTGGCCCCCGAGGGCTGACTACTTGGCGTCCGCATAGCACTCCACGACCGCCGTCGTGAAGGGGAACCGCACCGGCGTCTGCCCGAAGGTCAGCCGCCCGGCCAGGTCCGCCGCCTCGCGGATCGCCGCCACGACCGCCTCGGTCTCCTCCTGGGGGCAGTGCACGATCACCTCGTCGTGCTGGAAGAAGACCAGTTCGGCCGCCAGCCCGGCACAGGTCCTGCGCAGCGCGGCGAGCAGCAGCAGCGCCCAGTCGGCGGCGCTGCCCTGGACGACGAAGTTCCGGGCGAAGCGGCCGCGGGCGCGGGCGTTGGTGGAGGCGTACCCGGGGACCCACTGGCCGCCGTCGGGCCGGTCGTCCTCGGTGGCCGGGATGCCGGCCTCCTCCGTGGCGTCGTCCGTGCCCCGGGCGGCGGGCGGGCAGGTCCGGCCGAGGAAGGTCCGCACGAGCCGGCCCTCCTCGCCGGCCCGGGCCGCCTCGTCGACGTACGCCACCGCCCTGGGGAAGCGGCGTCTGAGCGCGGCGAGGTTCTTCAGGCCGTCGCCGGAGGTCTGGCCGTACACCGCGCCGAGCACGGCGAGTTTGGCCTGGGCGCGGTCGCCGGAGAAGGCGCGGTCGGAGACGGACTGGTACAGGTCGCTCTCCCGGCCGGCCACCTCCATGAGCCCCGGGTCGCGGGAGACGGCGGCCAGCACGCGCGGTTCCATCTGGTCGGCGTCGGCGACGACGAGCCGCCAGCCCGGGTCGGCGACCACCGCCCGCCGGATCACCTTGGGGATCTGGAGTCCGCCCCCGCCGTTGGTCACCCAGCGCCCGGTGACCGTCCCGCCCGCGAGGAACTCGGGCCGGAACCGGCCGTCGCGCACCCAGTCCTGGAGCCAGGACCAGCCGTGGGCGACCCAGATGCGGTACAGCTTCTTGTACTCGATCAGGGGTTTCACGGCCGGGTGGTCGATGGACTCGATCTCCCAGCGGCGGGTCGAGGAGATCTTGACGCCGGCCTGGGCGAAGGCCCTGATCACGTCGGCGGGCAGATCGGGGCGGACCCGTCTGCCGAACGCGGCGGACACCTCGTCGGCCAGCTCGGCCAGGCGGCGGGGCTCGCCGCCGCCCGCGTACCGCTCGCCCAGCAGGTCGTGCAGCACCGCGCGGTGCACCTCGGCGCTCCAGGGCAGCCCGGCGCGGTTCATCTCCGCGGCCACCAGCATGCCCGCCGACTCCGCGGCGGTGAGCAGGCGCATGCGGTCGGGGTGCTCGGCCCGCTCGTGCCGCCGCTGCTGCTCGGCGTAGACCGCGAGGAGGTCCGGCAGGGGCAGCGGGACGCCCTGCGGCTCGAACAGGGAGGACTGGGAGCCCGGTTCGGCGGAGCGCAGCGGGGGATCGGGCGGTACGGGGCCGCCGCGCAGCCGGGCCAGGGCGGCCGCGGCCGAACGGGGCTCCCCGTACCGCCCCTCGTGGCCGAGGAGGAGTGTCTCGGCGGCCTCGATGTCGTAGCACCGCTCGACTCGCACCCCCGTGGCGAGCAGGCGCGGGTAGACATCGGCGGTGGACCGCCACACCCACCGCGTGACGCCGGGACGGCTCCGCACGGCCTCGGCGGGATCGGCCTCCCGCCGCACCGGCCCGGCGGGCAGCCCGTCCGGGCCGAGGGGGGCGACGTCCACGCCACCGTCCTCGGCCGGGGCGAGTGCCCACCGGTCGGCCATGCTGCGAGTGTGCCAGGGGGGTCTGACAACGCCGCCGTTGTGGCGCGGGCCCCGGTCAGGACGCGTCCAGCACGTCCTTCTGGGCCTGCGCGATCTTCTCCAGCACCGCCGCCACGTACTCCTCGGTCCGCTCCTTGTCGACACCGAGTCCGCTGAGGACGCCTTCGCCGTTCTCGTGCTCCAGCAGGGCGAGCAGGAGGTGCTCGGTGCCGATGTAGTTGTGACCGAGGCGCAGGGCCTCGCGGAAGGTGAGCTCCAGGACCTTCTTGGCGGCCTGGCCGTACGGCACGAGCTCCGGGGCCTCCTCGACCGCCGGCGGCAGGGCCGCCCGCGCGGCCTCGCGGACCGCGTCGAGCGAGACGCCCTGGTCGACGACGGCCTTCGCGGCGAGGCCCTCGGGCTCGGCGAGCAGTCCGAGGACGAGGTGCGCGGGCGTGCCCTCGGCGTTGCGCGCGGCCTTGGCCTCGCCGTGGGCGGCCATGACGACGTTCCGGGCGCGGACGGTGTACCGGCTGAAGCCCTGGCTCGGGTCGAGGTCGGCCGACTCCTTGGGCACGAAGCGCTTCTGCGCGGCCTGCCGGGTGACGCCCATGCTCTTGCCGATGTCGGTCCAGGAGGCGCCGGACCGCCGTGCCTGGTCGACGAAGTGGCCGATGAGGTGGTCGGCCACGTCGCCCAGGTGGTCGGCGGCGATCACGGCGTCCTGGAGCTGGTCCAGGGGCTCGTCGTGGACCTTCTTGATGGCGGCGATGAGGTCGTCGAGACGGACGGATGACGTGGGTTCGGGGTTCGTCATGTGTCAACCGTAGGTTGCGCCCTCAGGGCTGTCAACCTTGGGTTGACACACCGAAAAGCTACTTGGGTGAGGTCGCCGCCAGCCGCAGCGCCAGCCCCGTGAACACCGTCCCGGAGACGATGTTCAGCCAGCGGTTCACCCGCGCGCTGCGCCGGAGGAAGGAGGCCAGCCGCCCCGCGAGCAGCCCGACACTGCCGTCCCACAGGAAGCCCATCACCACGAGCGTGACGCCGAGCAGCAGCAACTGGCCCTGGACGTGGCCGAGGGAGGGGTTCACGAACTGGGGCAGGAACGCCACGTTGAAGAGGATCACCTTGGGGTTCAGCAGGTTCGTGATCGCGCCCTGCCAGAACGCCCGCCGCATGCCCGACCCCGTGGCGCCGGCCTCTTGCCCGCCCGGCACCGACCGGTCGCGGAAGGCCTTCACCGCCAGGTAGAGCAGATAGGCCGCGCCCGCCCAGCGCAGCACGTGGTACAGCGTCGGCAACGCCGTGAACAGGGCCGACAGGCCGAGGGCCGCCGCGACCGCGTGCACGAGCATCGCGCACGCCACCCCGAAAGCGGCCATCACCCCGGCGGTCGGCCCGCCCCGGCCGCCCATCGCCACGATGAACATCATGTCGGGGCCGGGGGTGATGCACAGCGCGAAGGCGGCGACGAGGAACGCCGCGTAGAGAGACATGTCCACCATGGGGCCATGCTCGAAGCCCCGCCCCGCCCGATCGACCCAATTCCGGGGAGTGAGACGCACCAGGCCACGGCCACGGCCGCGGGAGCGCGGGAGGCGGCGTGGCACCATCGGCCCGTGAGTACGTCCACCACCGTCGACCGCGCGTTCGAAGCCGCCCTGTACGAGACCGGCGAGACGGCCCTCGACACCGGCGCGTCCCTGCTCGCCTCCGACCCGGCGGCCGACGCCGAACTGGCCCGCCGCGGCGAGGAGTTCCTGGCCGCGGCCTGGCGACGCGGCTGGCAGCCGGCCGACGTCGTGCGGATCGTCCGGCGCGAGCTGGACGACGTCCACGTGCTGCTCGCGGCGGAGCTGATCCGCGCGCAGGCGCCGCACGACCGTCCCCGTGGCCGCCGCTGGAGCGCGCAGCTCGCCGACCTGCCCGCCGGCGCCCCGCCCCGCACCGACCGCTTCTCCCACGCCACGGCCGTACTGGAGCTGTACCGCCTGCTGCTGCGCCTGCCCGCGCTGGAATCCCTCGACGAGCCGTCCGGCGAGGCGAGGCCCGAGTCGCGCATGCTCACCCGCATCCGCGCCCTGCTCGCGAAGGCCGAGGCGACCGGGTTCCCGGAGGAGGCGGAGGCGCTGAGCGCCAAGGCGCAGGAGCTGATGGCGAGGCACAGCGTCGACGAGGCGCTGCTCGCGGCGCGGGCGCCCTCGCCCGACACGCCCGGGGCCTGCCGGATCGGGGTCGAGCCGCCGTACGAGCAGGCCAAGGCGGTGCTGCTGGACGCCGTCGCCACCGCCAACCACTGCCGGGCGGTGTGGAACGAACCCCTCGGCTTCGCCACCGTCGTCGGCTTCGAAACGGACCTGGAGGCGGTCGAACTCCTCCACACCTCACTCCTGGTGCAGGCCACGACCGCGATGACGAAGGCGGAGGCGGCCCAGCGCGCCGGAGGCCGCAAACGCACCAAGGCGTTCCGGCAGGCCTTCCTCGCGGCCTACGCCCACCGCATCGGCACCCGCCTCGCGGCCGCCGCCGAGACCCAGGTGACCGACGACCTGCTCCCGGTCCTCGCCTCCCGCGAACTCGCCGTCACGGGGCGGCTGGACCGCATGTTCCCGGAGACGACCACCACCCGGCTGCGCGGCGTGCGCGACGAGGCGGGCTGGACGGAAGGCGCGCAGGCGGCGGACCGGGCACAGATGCGCCACCGGCCGCCGCTGCGCTGAGCGGCCGTCAGTCGCCGGCGGACTCGAAGCCGCTCACCGTGGCCCGCGCCTGGCCGCCGTCGTCCGGCCGGGCGACCGGGCCGTAGGACCACTTGAGTTCGTGCGCGTCCTTGGGGGCGCCGGGCAGGGTGAAGGACGCCGCGTGCACGACGAGGCTCTTCGCGGGGTCGGCCTCGCCGCGGACGTAGGTGATCGTGAAGGACGTGGTGGCACCCTTCCCGAGGGTGAGCGGCTGGGCCTGGGCGCCCTCCTCCGGGAGCACGTTGGTGGTGCTGCTCTCGGCCAGGAGGTCCACGGCCGGGAAGCCCTTCAGGGTGCACTCCGCGCCCTTGTTGGTCAGCGTCACGGTGACGGTGCCGGTGTCCCCGGCGGCCGGGGCTGCGCCTGCCCCGACCTCGACGCCCAGGTCGGACAGTGCGCAGGCCGAGCCGTTACCGGGATCCGCGTTCTTCGCGTCGTCGCCCGAGGCGCCTGAGGTGCCGGAGCCACCGTCGTCGCAGGCGGTCAGCAGGAGGGTCGCGGCGAGGGCGGCGGCCAGGGTGAGGGGCAGGGTGCGCATGGAGTCCTCTGGGCGTGGTGAACGGGAGCGGCTTCGCTCCCCGGATCATCACGCACGCGGGTGCCGCCCGGGCACCCACCCCCTGCGAATCCCCCGAACGCCGGACGGGCCGCGGCGCCCGAAGGCGGCCCGCGGCCCGTCCGTTCGCGTCGGCGTGCCGCTATCCGAGGCTCGCCGTGGGCAGTCCGGTCGGCATCCTGCCGCCCTCGGCCTTCGTGTACGTCTCCGCGCCGAGCCCGCCCTCCCAGGTGACCTTCAGGCTGCTCTTGTTCACGGAGTCGACCATGCCGGTCGCCCGGTCCTTGGAGCCGTCCGTGCACTTCAGGCGGATCATCCGCATCCCGGACTGCTCACCCGCGGTGCCGCTGCACACGCTCCCGCCGGTGGCGAACAGCGCGGCCTTGCTGCCGGTGATGACCAGCGCCACGGCCTTGCCGTCGGTCGTCGCGAGCCAGCTGCCCGCCAGCTCGTCGGAGGCCGCCCCGCCGGAACCGGACCCGGAGTCCGAGCCGGAGTCCGAGCCGCCGGTTCCGGCGGACGCCGTGGCCGAGGGGCTGGGGGACGCCGAGTCGTCCCCGGAGCCGCCGTCGCCGCTGCACGCCGTCAGCGCCAGCGCGCCCACCAGCCCCGCGGCCACCGCCGCGACGCGCACGGCGCCGGAGCGACGCCAGAACATCACCGAAGTCACTGCAAGCCCCCAAGCTGTAGCCGGCCGACCCGGACGGAACCCGGCCGGCCCCCTGGCCGGAACGATCGCAGCAAGCTACCAGGGGCCGTCAAGAGCCCCCGGGGGAGCCTGTCACCAGGACGACTTCCGCACCCCGGGCAGATACCCCGCGTGCGCCTGCTCCCGCAGACTCACCCGGGACAGCCCGAACGCCCGGAAGTAGCCGCGCGGCCGGCCGTCCACCTGGTCGCGGTTGCGCACGCGCGTGGCGCTCGCGTCCCGCGGCTGCCTGCGCAGCTCCGCCTGCGCCGCGAGCCGCTCGGCCTCCGTCGACGAGGGCCGCCGGATGATCTCCTTCAGCTCGGCCCGCCGGGCGGCGTACCGCGCGACGACCTCCTGCCGCTTGTCGTTCTTCGCGATCTTGCTCTTCTTGGCCATCAGACCTTCACTCCCCGGGCGCGGATCCGGGCGACGGCCGCCTCGATCCCGATCGTGTCGACGGTCTTGATCGCCCTGGCGCTCAGCCGGAGCCGTACGTACCGGCCCTCGCTCGGCAGCCAGTAGCGCTTGGACTGGATGTTGGGGTCGAACCGGCGGGACGTGCGCCGGTGGGAGTGCGAGATGCGGTTGCCGAAGCCGGGCTGGGTGCCGGTCAGCATGCAGTGCGCGGACATGGTGGTGACGTACCTCTCTGGCTCAGGTGGTGTAAATGGAATTCATTTTCAGTAGCATAGCGGCATGGCACGCAACGAACTCCGCCCGGTCATCAAGCTCCGGTCCACCGCCGGGACCGGCTACACCTACGTGACCCGCAAGAACCGTCGCAACGACCCGGACCGGCTCACCCTGCGCAAGTTCGATCCGGTCGTCGGCCGCCACGTCGACTTCCGAGAGGAGCGCTGACCATGCGCCAGGGAATCCACCCCGAGTACGGGCCCGTCGTCTTCCGCGACCGTGCCGCGAACTACGCCTTCCTCACCCGCTCGACCATGACGAGCGAGAAGACGATCGAGTGGGAGGACGGCAACACCTACCCGGTCGTCGACGTCGAGATCTCCGACGTCAGCCACCCCTTCTACACCGGCACCGCCCGCGTCCTGGACACCGCCGGCCGCGTCGAGCGCTTCGAGCGCCGGTACGGAAAGAAGGGCTGACCCGTGGCTGCCCCTCCCGCTCTCCCCGTCGTGATCGTCGGCGGACTGCACGCCGACGCCCGCAGGGCGGCCGTGGCGCGGCTGCTCGCCGACGTGCCCGGCAGCGTCGTCCTCCACCACGACCTGGCGACGGCCGCCGCGGGCACGGTCGTGCGGACCGTCCGGGACGCCGGCGGCATCCTCGACGCGGGCGAGGCGCCGCTCGTCAACGACTGCGCCTGCTGCGCCCTGCGCGAGGACCTGGTCCCGGAGCTGGAGCGGCTCCAGGACGCCGGCGGCACCCGGCTCGCCGTCGTCGAACTGTGGGACTCCGTCGAGCCGAAGGCGATGGCCGAGGTCGTCACGGCCGGCGGGCTCACCGTCACCGGCGTGATCACCGCCGTCGACCCGGCCCTGGTCCTGCCCTACCTGGGCAACGGCGACGACCTCGCCGAGGGCGGTCTCGCCGCGGCGGCCACCGACCAGCGCACGGTCGCCGACACCTTCGCGCGCCAGCTGGAGTACGCCCCCGTCCTCGCGGTCGCCGAATCCCCGGAGGCCGACGACGAGGACCGGGAACTGCTCGCGCAACTGCACCCGACGGCCCTGCGGGTGCCCATCGGGCAGGACACCCCGGCCGCCCCGGACGGCGACGGCCTGACCGTGCCGACCCCGCGTCTGCGCCCGCTCTCCCCGCTGGCCCGGGCGGCCTTCGCCGGCTTCGACGTCGAGGCGGCCGCCGCCGCCCAGCACCCGGCCTGCGCGCTGCTGCCCGCCGAGGCCGACGCCCACGGCGTCTCCACCCTGGTCTGGCAGCAGCGCCGCCCCTTCCATCCGGAGCGGCTCTACGCCGCCCTGGAGGACCTGACCTGCGCGGCCGCCCGCAGCCGGGGCCGGTTCTGGCTCGCCGACAAGCCCGACACGCTCTTCCACTGGGACGCCGCGGGCGGCGCCCTGTGCGTGGAGAGCGCCGGGCCGTGGCTGGCCTCCCTGCCCGACGCGGCCTGGGAGATGGTCCCGCCGGTGCGCCGCGCCGCCGCCGCGCTGGACTGGCACCCCGAGCACGGCGACCGCGGCCAGCACCTCGTCTTCACCTCGCCCGGCCTCGACCGGGACGGCCTGGAGCGGCTGCTGGAGTCCTGCCTGCTGACCGACGCCGAGTACGCCGCCGGGCGCGACGCCTGGCAGCGGCTGCCGCACGCCTTCGACACCCTCCTGGAGGTCTGACCCGACATGCCCCGCAAGCCCGAGCGCAAGCCCGCCAAGAACCGGCCCAACCCCCTGGACCAGGCGGGCATCACCTACATCGACTACAAGGACACCGACCTGCTGCGGAAGTTCATCTCCGACCGCGGCAAGATCCGCAGCCGCCGCGTCACCCGCGTCTCCGCCCAGCAGCAGCGGCAGCTGGCCCGGGCCATCAAGAACGCCCGCGAGATGGCGCTGCTGCCGTACTCCAGCCGCTGAGCGCGATTCGTCCGGGTGAGGTTCCCCACGCTTGACGCGTGGGGGACCTTCTGACCGTGGAACGGCCGGTCCGCGCGCCCGCCCCCGGGACGCCTCCGGACCGGCTGCGTGCCCGGTCGGCGCCGTGCCCCGGACATCCGGCGGACCGCCACGCAGTCCCGTCGTACGGGCCGTCACGTGCCGTGCGCGCACCGGGGATCCGGCGATGGTCCGACCCCGGCACCGGCTCCCCGGACGACCTCCCGGTCCTGCGCACGGCCCATTTCTCCCTGCTCCCGGCCGGTGTCCACCGCTTCCGTTACGACGGCCGGCCGGCCCTTCCCGAGCCGCACAGCCGCCCGCTCCCGCCACCGAGCGGATGCTCCGCCTCCACCGGACCTCCGCCGAACCCCCCGACTTCGGCGCGGGCTTCCGGGAACGCCCGGCGGGCAGGCGCCGTCAAACAGGCAAGAGCTTCGGTAAAGCGGTCGTCAAAGCTGTAACCACGGGACCACCCCGCGTGCACGTGCATCTGCCCATGCATCTGCACATGAACAGGGCTATGATCCGGGTCAGTTGACCACTGCATCAATGGCCACACCAGCCAGTGCACCACCGGGGAGCGACCTGTGGACCACGACGTGTACAACGGGATGGCGGCCGCCAGGCTGCACGGTGTGGCCTGGCAGAAGAGCCGGCACAGCAACTCGCAGGGCTCGTGCGTGGAGTTCGCCCGGCTGCCGGGCGGTGACGTGGCCGTGCGCAACTCGCGTTTCCCCGACGGGCCCGCGCTGGTCTACACCCGCGCGGAGATCGAGGCGATGCTGCTCGGCGTGAAGGACGGCGAGTTCGACCACCTGGTCGGCGGCTGACCGCCGGACGGGCCCCGGGTATCCGGGCCACCGGCAGCGGCGCGCGCCGTGACGCGCGTAGAACCGCGGCGCCAGGAAGCGCCGCGGCCTTCTCATTCCCCGTGCGGTCCCGATCCGGCCCGGGGCAGCCGGAACAGCGCCCAGACCACCTTGCCGCTGAGCGCGCCCGCGAGCGGGTGCCAGCCCCAGCTGTCGCTGAAGGAGTCGACGAGGAACAGCCCGCGGCCCGACTCGGCCGAGAAGTCGTCGGTCTCCCGGGCGACGGGGCTGTCGTGACTGGGGTCGCGCACCGCGCACACCAGACGCTCGGTCCACCGCATCAGATGCAGCCGTACCGGAGGCTCCTGGCCGGCGGCACACCGGCCGCTCGCCGGCAGGCCGTGCCGCAGGGCGTTGGTGACGAGCTCCGAGACCACCAGGCAGACGTCGTCGAACCGGTCGCCCATGTCCCACTGGTCCAGGGTCCTGCGGGTGAACTGCCGGGCCTCGCGCACCGCTTCGTAGCGCGCGGGCAGCGCGCAGGAGGCGGCGTCGGACACGGCCGCGGGATCCAGCGGCGGAAGGCCCTGCCGTAACGGCTCGAGCATGGTCGATCCATTCGTCCCCATGCGAGGCACTCCCGGGAATTCGCGGTCGGTGCGATGCGGCGGTGGTGCGGGACCATGGTTTCGGATGCGTACAGCAGATGCAAGGGCAGATGCACGTGCAGCTGACCGGAATGGGGCGTCCCGTACCGCTTGTTGGTCAATTTTTCCGTCATCTTCACGTCCCCGTCCGGCCGTTCACTTGCCTCCTTACTGGATTCCACGCGCGTGCGTCCCCTGGCCCGATTCCGTTTCCGTAACCGGACGAGTACTGCTCGGAGTGTTTTAGTGGCAGACTTCGGCCCCTGAAGACGTTGGGGAGGCTGGCGAACGTGAGCGCGGGAGAGCCGGGATCGGTGGTGCGGCGCATGCTGCTCGGATCACAACTCAGGCGACTGCGTGAGGCGCGGGGCATCACGCGCGAGGCGGCGGGCTATTCGATCCGCGCCTCCGAGTCGAAGATCAGCCGGATGGAGTTGGGCCGGGTGAGCTTCAAGACCAGAGACGTCGAGGACCTGCTGACCCTGTACGGCATCACCGACGAGCAGGAGCGCGCCTCGCTGTTGTCCCTGGCGAAGGAGGCCAACGTCGCGGGCTGGTGGCACAGTTACTCGGACGTGCTGCCCAGCTGGTTCCCCACCTACGTCGGCCTGGAGGGCGCCGCCTCGCTGATCCGGGCCTACGAGGTGCAGTTCGTGCACGGCCTGCTGCAGACCGAGGCGTACGCGCACGCGGTGGTCCGGCGCGGCATGCAGGGCGCCAGCGAGGCCGACGTCGAGCGGCGCGTGGCGCTGCGCCTGGAGCGGCAGAAGTACCTCGTCGACGAGAGCGCGCCCGACTTCCACATCATCCTGGACGAGGCCGCGCTGCGCCGCCCGTACGGCGACCGCGAGGTGATGCGCGGCCAGCTCCAGCACCTCATCGAGATCTCCGAGCGGCCGAACGTGCGCCTGCAGGTGATGCCGTTCAGCCTCGGCGGCCACTCCGGCGAGAGCGGCGCGTTCACGATCCTGAGCTTCCCGGAGTCCGACCTCTCGGACGTCGTCTACCTGGAGCAGCTCACCAGCGCGCTGTACCTGGACAAGCCCGAGGACGTCGCCCAGTACGAGAAGGCCCTGAAGGAGCTCCAGAGCGACAGCCCGGGCCCCTCGGAGAGCCGGGATCTCCTCCGGGGGCTCCTCCAACTCTCCTGAAGCCCCCAACTCGCCTTAAACATCAGTACGATGACATGTGATCAGATCGTGAAGGCGCGATCGAGGGTCTGCTAGGGATCGAGGGATCACATGTCGTCGTCCTGCTTCACCGACCTTGCACAGCAGTACATCGACGGTGAATGGCGCCCGGGCACCGGCTCCTGGGACATCATCGACTTCAACCCGTACGACGACGAGAAGCTGGCGTCGATCACCATAGCCACGGCCGACGAGGTCGACCAGGCGTACCGGGCCGCCGCCCGCGCCCAGAAGCAGTGGGCCGAGACCAACCCGTACGCCCGTCGCGCCGTCTTCGAGAAGGCCCTCAGGCTGATCGAGGAGCGCGAGGCGGAGATCTCCGAGGCCATCATCGCCGAGCTCGGCGGCACGCGCCTGAAGGCCGCCTTCGAGCTGCACCTCGCCAAGGAGTTCCTGCGCGAGGCGGTGCACCTGGCGCTGGCCCCCGAGGGCCGGATCATCCCCTCCCCGGTGGACGGCAAGGAGAACCGCGTCTACCGCGTGCCGGTCGGGGTGGTGGGCGTGATCAGCCCCTTCAACTTCCCGTTCCTGCTGTCGATCAAGTCCGTCGCCCCGGCGCTCGCGCTGGGCAACGCCGTGGTCCTCAAGCCGCACCAGAACACCCCGGTCGTCGGCGGCTCGCTGGTGGCGAAGATCTTCGAGGACGCGGGGCTGCCCGGCGGTCTGCTGAACGTCGTCATCACCGACATCGCGGAGATCGGCGACGCCTTCATCGAGCACCCGGTCCCCAAGGTCATCTCCTTCACCGGCTCCGACCAGGTCGGCCGGCACGTGGCGACCGTCTGCGCCCGCCAGTTCAAGCGGGCCGTCCTCGAACTGGGCGGCAACAGCGCGCTGGTGGTCCTCGACGACGCCGACGTCGACTACGCGGTCGACGCGGCGGTCTTCAGTCGGTACGTCCACCAGGGCCAGGTCTGCATGGCCGCCAACCGCGTCCTGGTCGACCGGTCGATCGCCGACGAGTTCACCGAGAAGTTCGTCGCCAAGGTGAAGACCCTCAAGGCGGGCGACCCGCGCGACCCGCAGACCGTCATCGGCCCGGTCATCAACTCCTCGCAGGCGGACGCCGTCGCGGGCGTGGTCGAACAGGCCCTCGCCGAGGGCGCCACGGCCCTGGTGCGCGGCGGCCGCACCGACAACCTCGTCGAGCCCTCGGTCCTGACCGGGCTGCCCGCCGACTCGGCCCTGCTGCGGCAGGAGGTCTTCGGCCCGGTCGCCTTCCTCGTCCCGTTCGACGGCGAGGAGGAGGCCGTACGCCTCGTCAACGACACCCCGTACGGCCTGAGCGGCGCCGTCCACACCGGGAACGTCGAGCGGGGCGTCGCGTTCGCCAAGCAGATCGACACGGGCATGTTCCACGTGAACGACGGCACCGTGCACGACGA
This sequence comes from Streptomyces olindensis, assembly GCF_040645895.1. Classification (NCBI taxonomy): domain Bacteria; kingdom Bacillati; phylum Actinomycetota; class Actinomycetes; order Kitasatosporales; family Streptomycetaceae; genus Streptomyces; species Streptomyces olindensis. The sequence goes on from NZ_JBEYZD010000035.1 coordinate 50,636, forward strand.
GCCGATCGTGCCGTTCGGCGGCGAGAAGCACTCGGGCCTCGGCCGGCTCAACGGCGACACGATGCTGGACTCGTTCACCACGACCAAGTGGATCTCGGTGCAGCACGGCCGGAGCGGCTTCCCGTTCTGACGGCGTTCCGACATCGCTCCGTCCTTCTACGACTGGGGGAGGCGGGCACCGCGGCTCTCCGCGATCCTGCGGACGTCCGTGAGTGCCTCGCTCATCCGGGCGAGCAGGAAGCGGAGTTGCGCGGGCGTCGCCCCCGGGTCGGCGAGCATGTCGGCCGCGTGGTCGAGGAGACCACCGGCCATGCCGAGCTGCACGCTCTCGACGGTGTCGGCGACCCGGGAGACGTGTCCGGTCCCGTCGGTCACGAGATAGCAGGGCTTGCCGCCCGTGCCGGCCCAGGGCAGCAGCCGGGTCTCGGCCTCGCCGCCGCCCGTCACTTCCTCCCCCTCGTCTCCCGCACGGGCATGCCCAGCGAGCCGAGGCCGATCCCCGGCGGCACCGCCGTCGGCGCCGAGCGCGGGACATGACGTCCCATATGGCGGACGGTCCGCCCGATCGCGCGCAGAACCCTCACCTGTCATCAACTCCCTGTGTTCGGCGGTCTCGCTTTGTGTAGCGAACCGCTCACACTCTGACGCCGGTCGGGCTAGCCTCGCCAGAGAGACGCAGGTGACAGAGCTTTTGTCACAAGGGAGTTGATCCGATGGGCACGATCTACGGCGACTGGCTCAAGGAACAGCGCGAGGCGGCGGGCCTGACGCAGCAGCAGTTGGCGGACCGGGCGATCATGACGCGTTCGCACATCGCCCACATCGAGGCGGGGCGGCGGGTGCCGTCGAAGGAGGACGCGCGGCGCCTCGACATGGCCCTGAACACGGGAAACGTGCTCAGCAGCTTCCTGCCGCAGGACGATGACGTATCGATCGCCGAGTACTTCGAGAGGGTGCGCGTACTCGAACAACAGGCGTCGTCCATCCACGAGTTCGCCCTGGCGTACTTCCCGGGCATCCTCCAGACGAAAAGGTACGCGCGTGCGGTTCTGGGCGCGGCGTTCCCCCCTGTGAGTGAAGAGGAGTGTGACAGGCGCGTTGTCACACGCCTGGAGCGCGCAAGGATCCTCGAAGACCCCGTGAGTCCCGTAGTGTGGGCGCTTTTGGACGAGACGCTGCTGCGCCGTCCCGTGGCCGACGGGGATGTCATGGCCGAGCAGTTCATGCACGTCGTTGGTCTCGCGGAGGCTGGACGTATCCGGGTACATGTGCTGCCGTTTGGGGTGGGTCATCATCCGCTGGTGCACAGCATGCTCACGCTGATGTCGTTCGAAGACCAGCCGCCGCTGGCGTACACCGAGGGCGGATATATGGGGAAGTTGCACGACTCCCCGTCCATGGTCCGACAGTTGCAGCATCGCTACTATCTCGCGCTGAGTGACGCAATGCCGATGAAGGACTCACTGGCCCTGCTCAGGGCCACTGCGAAGGAGTATGGGCAGCATGACTGAGCACACCATCCCGAACGCGGCCGCGCTGCGCGGCTGGCGCAAGTCGTCGTACAGCGACAACAACGCCGGTAGCTGCCTGGAAGTCCTCGATACCCACCCCTCCGGCATACCGGTCCGCGACTCCAAGAACCCCCACGGCCCCGCCGTGATCGTCCCGGCGCCCGCGTGGTCGTCGTTCGTCACGGCACTGAAGGACGGGTCCGTTGCGGACAGAAGCTGACCGCAAGCCCTCGTAGCGTCGTCGGTGTCAGGGGGAGAGGCCCCCGGGCCCGACGAAAGGCGGCGGTCATGGTCACTCACGTTCCCGCGGAGGCGCACGGCGACGAGCGCGGAGCGCTCCTGTCCTTCATCGCCGAGCAGCGCGGCGGCATCCGCCGTGCCGTGCTCGGGCTGACGGACGAGCAGGCGGGCTCCCGCCCCAGCGCGAGCGAGCTGTCCCTCGCGGGGCTGGTGAAGCACGTCGCCGAGGTCGAGCAGCTGTGGGTGTCCCTGGCCAAGGGCGAGCCGCCGGCCGTCGTGCGCGACCAGGACAACTGGCACGAGTGCTTCCGGCTGGTCGAGGGCGAGACCCTCGCCGCGCAGCTGGCGTACTGGGAGCGGGTCGCCGCCGAGACGGAGGACTTCATCCGCTCGGTGCCGAGCCTCGACGACACCTTCGCCCTGCCGGCCCAGCCCTGGTTCCCGCCGGACGGGCGCGTCTCGATGCGCTGGCTCTGTCTCCACCTGATCCGCGAGACGGCCCGGCACGCGGGACACGCCGACATCATCCGCGAGTCGCTGGACGGCAGGGCGGCCTTCGAGCTCGTGGCCGAGGAACAGCGGGTGACCGCCGCGGCCTAACCTGGACCGCATGTCAGCGATCCGACTCCTCGTGCTCGGCGCGGTGCGCATGCACGGGCGGGCCCACGGCTACCAGGTGCGCAACGACCTGGAGTACTGGGGCGCGCACGAGTGGTCCCACGCCAAGCCGGGATCGATCTACCACGCCCTGAAGCAGATGGCGAAGCAGGGGCTGCTGCACGCGCACGAGATTGCTCCCTCCACGGCCGGCGGCCCACCGCGCACGGAGTACGAGATCACCGAGCAGGGCACCGACGAGTACTTCCGGCTGCTGCGGGAGGCGCTGGTCACCTACGACCAGCGCGGGGACGTGAAGACGGCCGCGGTCGGCTTCATCGTCGACCTGCCGAGGGCGGAGGCGGTCGCGCTGCTCAGGGAGCGCACGCTGCGGATCGAGCAGTGGCGGGCCTCCGTCCTGAAGGACTACGTGCCCGAGGAGGGGCCCGCCGGGCTCGGCCACATCGGCGAGATCATGAACATGTGGGTCCACACGGCCGACTCCGAGGCCGAGTGGACCCGCGGCCTGATCCGGCGCATCGAGGGCGGCGCCTACACCTTCGCCGACGAGGGGGAGCCGTTCGTCGGCGTGCTGGCCGAGGACGAGGAGAACCCGTACGCGACGGGCGAGCGGCATCCCGGGGACGCGCTCTGATCAGTGATGGAACCCGGTCGCCGCGTCCTTGTCCCGGGTGAGGGGGCGCGGCTGGCGGCGCAGTTCCGGCAGCAGCCGTTCCAGGTCCTGGGCGAGCAGGTCGGCGAGGTCGGCGGAGAAGCCGTTGCGGCACACCACCCGCAGCACGGACAGGTCCTCGCGGTGCGGCGGGAAGGTGTACGCGGGCACCAGCCAGCCGCTCTCGCGCAGCCGCCGGGACACGTCGAAGACGTCGTAGGCGGTGACGTCCGGCGCGGTCGTGAAGGCGAACACCGGCAGCTGGTCGCCCCGGGTCAGCAGCCGGAAGTCGCCGAGCGCCTCGACCCGCGCGGCCAGCCCCGTGGCCACGTCCCGCGCGGCCTGCTGCACGGCCCGGTAGCCGTCCCGGCCCAGCCGCAGGAACGTGTAGTACTGCGCCACGACCTGCGCGCCCGGCCGGGAGAAGTTCAGCGCGAAGGTCGGCATGTCACCGCCCAGGTAGTTCACCCGGAACACCAGCTCCTCCGGCAGCGCCTCCGCGTCCCGCCACAGCGCCCAGCCGACGCCCGGGTAGACCAGCCCGTACTTGTGCCCCGAGGTGTTGATGGACGCCACCCTCGGGAGCCGGAAGTCCCACACCAGGTCCTCGTCGAGGAACGGCGCGACCATGGCGCCGGACGCCCCGTCCACGTGCACCGGGACGTCCAGCCCGGTCCGTTCCCGCAGTGCGTCCAGCGCGGCGCACAGCTCGGCGACCGGCTCGTAGGAGCCGTCGAACGTGGAGCCCAGGATGCCGACGACCCCGATGGTGTTCTCGTCGCACAGCTCGGCGGCGGCCTGCGGGTCCAGGTGGAACCGGTCGCCCTCCATGGGCACCAGCCGGGCCTCCACCTCCCAGAAGGTGCAGAACTTCTCCCAGCAGACCTGCACGTTGACGCCCATCACCAGGTTGGGCCGGGCCCCGGGGTACCGGTCGGCGTTGCGCCGCGCCCAGCGCCGCTTCAGGGCCATCCCGGCGAGCATGCACGCCTCGCTCGACCCGGTCGTCGAGCACCCCACGGCCGCCGCCGGATCGGGCGCGTGCCACAGGTCGGCCAGCATCGCCACGCAGCGCCGCTCCAGCTCGGCCGTGCGCGGGTACTCGTCCTTGTCGATCATGTTCTTGTCCCGGCACTCCGCCATCAGCACCCCTGCCTCCGGCTCCATCCAGGTGGTGACGAAGGTGGCGAGGTTCAGCCGGGCGTTGCCGTCGAGCATCAGCTCGTCGCGCACCAGCTGGTGGGCGGTGGCCGGGGCCATCGGCCGGTCGGGGAGCCGGTGCGTGGGCGGGGCCTCGGCCATGTCGCCGACCGGGTTGGCCGGGCCGTAGAAGGGATTGACGGACAGGCGGTGTCCGCCGGGCCGGCGGGGGCCTTCGTTGAGCGGCAAGGGAGCCTCCGTAAAGGGGATGGGCGGGTTATCGGACCGGTGTGCCGTCCGGGCGCAGCTGCATCTGCGGCCGGCCCGTCACCAGCAGCCAGGCCGGCAGCGAGGCGATGCAGAGCAGGGCGATGACCCCCGGCGAGGCGACCAGCACCGCGGCGACGAAGAGGCTCACCCAGCCCTGCCGGGTGATGGCCAGCAGCACCCCGAGCACCCCGGCCGACACCCCCACCGAGGGATGCACCCCGGACACCAGGGCGTGCGCGCACAGACCGAGGGCGGTGCCGGCGAACACGGCCGGGAAGATGCGCCCGCCGCGGAATCCGCAGGAGGCGGCGACCACCAGCGCGGCCAGCTTCACCACCGTCAGGACGGCGAACTCCCCGGCCGACCGCCCCTGAGGGTCGTGCGCCAGCACGGCGATCTCGTCGAGCCCCTTGAACAGCGTCAGATGGCCGCCGAGGGCCGCCAGCACGCCCAGCACGGCCCCGCCCGCCGGGAGCATCAGCATCGGGTGCCGCAGCCGCCGGAAGGCCCCGTGGACGTAGGGGAAGGCGCGCACGGCGCCCATGCCGAGCAGCGCGCCCGCCGAGGCCACCACGAGCGCCGCCGCCAGGTCGCCCCAGCCCGGCCGCCCGAAGGACGGCAGGTCCAGGTCGAAGCTCGGGTGCTCGACGAGGGTGGCGGTCAGGGCACCGGCCGCCGCGGCGGTCAGCGGCGCGAAGAGGTTGTCCCACAGCAGGCCGCGGGTCTCCTCCCGGGCCAGCGCCTCGGAGATCACCAGGGCGGCCGCCACGGGGGTGCCGAACAGCGCGCCGATCGTCGCCGCCTCCGCCAGGGCCGGCCACATCCGGCCCGGGGCGCGGGGCAGGGCCCGGCCGCCCAGCCAGACCGCCAGGCCGACGTTCACGGCGATGATCGGGTTCTCGGGACCGAGGCTGGGCCCGCCGGCCAGCATCAGCGCGGTCGCCAGCAGCAGCCCCGGCAGCACCACGGGCGGCAGGACGGGCGCGTCCAGACCGACGGTGGCCGGATCGGGGCCGGCGTGCCCCGGCACCTTCCACACCACCAGCCCGACCGCCGCACCGGTCGCGACCAGCATCACGAACATCCACACCACGGAGTACCGGCCGATCCCCAGCGCGTCCGGCAGCGGCCCCCACAGCAGGTCCTGGAGCTCCTCGGCGGCGACGCTCACCCCCACCAGGACCAGGCAGGAGAGCACCCCGACCGCCACGGCGGGCAGGATCGACGGCAGCAGCACGCGCGCGGGGGTCGCGGGGGTGACGGAGGGCGCCCGCTGCTCGCTGTCCTGGACCACGGGCACACGATAAAGGGATCAAACGGCACAAACGGGAAACACGCTTGCACCTCACGCGACGTGAGGCCCGACCGTGGAGCGCGAGAGGAAGAAGGGAGCGGAAGTGAGCTACTCCGTGGGACAGGTCGCGGGCTTCGCCGGCGTCACGGTGCGCACCCTGCACCACTACGACGCCATCGGCCTGCTCGTCCCGAGCGAGCGCAGCCACGCGGGCCACCGGCGCTACGGCGACGCGGACCTCGACCGGCTGCAGCAGATCCTGTTCTACCGGGAGCTCGGCTTCCCCCTCGACGAGGTCGCCGTCCTGCTCGACGACCCGGAGGCGGACCCGCGCGCCCACCTGCGCCGGCAGCACGACCTGCTGACCGCCCGGATCGAGCGGCTGACAAAGATGGCGGCGGCCGTGGAGCACGCCATGGAGGCACGCACGATGGGCATCAACCTCACGCCCGAGGAGAAGTTCGAGGTCTTCGGGGACAAGGACCCGGAGCGGTACGCCGACGAGGCGGAAGCGCGCTGGGGCGGCACCGACCAGTACGCCGAGTCGCAGCGCCGCGTCGCCCGCTACACCAAGGAGGACTGGCAGCGGATCCAGGACCAGAGCGCCGACTGGGGCGAGCGCTACGGCGCCCTGATGGCCGCCAGCGAACCGCCCGCCGGCGAGGCGGCCATGGCCCTGGCGGAGGAGCACCGGCAGCACATCTGCACCTGGTACTACGAGTGCTCCTACGACATCCACCGCGGCCTGGGCGAGATGTACGTCTCCGACGAGCGCTTCAAGGCGTTCTACGAGTCGATGCGCCCCGGCCTCGCCGAGCACCTCAGGGACGCGATCGCCGCGAACGCCGCCCGCCACACCCGCTGATCGCCGGCCCGGGACCTCACTCCCGGGCCAGCACCACCGCCGTGCCGTACGCGCACACCTCGGTGCCCACGTCCGCCGCCGACGTGACGTCGAACCGGAACGCGAGCACGCCGTTGGCACCACGCGCGCGTGCCTGTTCGACGAGTCGCTCCATGGCCTGGTTGCGGGTCTGCACGAGGGTCTTGGTGAGCCCGCGCAGCTCGCCGCCGACCATCGACTTCAGCCCGGCGCCGATCTGGCTGCCCACGTGCCGGGAGCGCACGGTCAGGCCGAAGACCTCGCCGAGAACCTCCTGCACGCGGTAGCCGGGTACGTCGTTCGTGGTGACGACGAGCACATCGGGCTGAGGGCCCTGCCCGCCACCGTATTCATCGATGCCCATGCTTCTCAGCTTTCTCCGGGGGGACCCACAGTGCATTCTGGGTACCCCCATGGAACCTGGGTCCTGACGGCTGCGTTGATACTTTGAGGCAACCAGCCCCAGCCCGCATCTCACAGCAGCAGGAGCCACATCCCCGTGACCACGCTTGCGCTCGGCCCCGAGTGGCTCGACCCGAACTATCTGATCGAGACCTTCAGCCTGCCCGGCATCCTGCTGATCGTCTTCGCGGAGTCCGGACTCTTCGCGTTCCTCCCGGGTGACTCCCTGCTGTTCACGGCGGGCCTCTTCGTGGCCGAGGGCACCTACATCACCCAGCCGCTGTGGCTGGTGTGCACGCTGATCGTGATCGCCGCCGTCGTCGGCGACCAAGTGGGCTACATGATCGGCAAGTTCCTGGGCCCGAAGCTGTTCAACCGGCCCAACTCCAAGCTGTTCAAGCAGGAGAACCTGGACAAGGCCCACGAGTTCATGGAGAAGTACGGCCCCAAGGCGATCGTCCTGGCCCGCTTCGTCCCGATCGTGCGGACCTTCGCCCCCATCGTCGCCGGCGCCGGCCGCATGAAGTACCGCACGTTCTTCACGTACAACGTCATCGGCGGCATCGCCTGGGGCACCGGCGTCACCCTCGCGGGCTACTGGCTCGGCCAGATCGGCTTCATCAAGAAGAACGTCGAGGCGATCCTCGTCCTGATCGTCTTCGTCTCCGTCGTCCCGATCATCATCGAGTACCTGCGCGAGCGGTCGAAGAAGAAGCGCGCCGCGGCGCAGGACCCCGCCGCGACCCAGCCCCACATCCCGGTCATGGACGACGCGACGACCCAGCTCCGCCGCATCGCCCCGGACGACCGCCCGCCCCACCAGCAGCCGCAGCAGCAGCCCCCGTACGGCAACCAGAACGGCTACGGCAACCAGAACGGCTACGACGACCGGCAGTACTACGGCCAGTACCCCCAGGGCCCGGGCTACGGCGGTCAGCAGCCGTACGGCACGCAGCAGGGGAACCAGCAGCCCTACAACGGCGGCTACTGACCCACGCAGCGGCCGCAGCCGCCGGCGGAGCTAGAAGCCCCTGGTCCGCTTGGCGGCGCGCCGCTTCTCCGCGGACCCGATCCGCAGGAACATCCGCGAGATCTCGGACCCCAGATTCACCCCGATGGCGATGGCCATGGCCAGAGCCACCGCCTTCGACAGCGACACCAGCCCCGCGTCCACCTTGTTCTGCGCGATGGCCAGCAGCCCGAAGTACGTCGCGGAACCGGGCAGCAAGGGCCCGATCGCCGCGGTCGTGTAGGGCAGCGCGGAAGCGAACTGGTACCGGGACAGCAACTGCCCGAACAGCCCCACCAGCCCCGCGGCCGCCGCCGTGGACGCCACCGGCGAGATGTCCCCCGCGTAGTGCATCGCGCCGTACACGATCCACGCGACACCCCCGTTCAGCGTCACCCACACCACGGTGGATCGTTCCTGCTGAAGCAGTACCGCGAACGCCAGCGACAGCAGCATCGACGCCCCGATCAGCATCACCGGGTCGTCGGACACCCCGAGCGCCGCGTCCGGGTTCAGCCGCGCCCCCAGCTGCACGCCGAAGTACAGCACCATCAGCACACCCGCGACGATGCCCACGAAGAAGTACAGGACCTCCAGCAGCCGCGCCGACGCGGTGATGTAGAAGCCGGTCAGCCCGTCCTGCACGCCCGCCACCAGCGCCCGCCCGGGCAGCAGCGCGAACAGCCCACCGGTGATGACCGCGGACGCCTTCACGTCCACATGGCCCAGCGTCAGCGCGACCCCGATCGCGGCCGGCGGCATCGCGGCCACCGTGAACTGGTAGAACTCCGGCAGCCCGCGCCCGGCGCAGAGCCACGCCAGCCGGTCGCCGAGCATGGCGCCCAGCGCCGCCGCGACGAACACGATCAGGTCACCGCCGACGAGCACGGAAGCCGCACCCGCCAGCAGCCCGCTCGCACCGGTCAGCGCCCAGCCCGGGTAGGGGTGCCGGTTACGGCGGATCTCCGCGAGCCGCCGGTAGGCCTCCTCCAGGGAGACCGCCGTCTCGTCGTCGCTGAGGTCGTCCACCAGCTGGTACACGGCCGCCAGCCGCGTGTAGTCGGTCCCTCTGCGGCGCACGGTCCGCGACGCCGTGACCGGATCGTCGACCAGTGACGGCTGGTAGGAGATCGCCAGCAGTGTGAAGGTGACGTTGGGCTCGCAGCGGTCCAGGCCGTAGGACCGGCACACGGCGAACATCGCCGTCTCCACGTCCTCGGCGCCCTCACCGCCCGCCAGCAGCAACTCGCCGATACGCAGCGTCAGGTCCAGCACGCGGGGAACCGCGGGCCCCGATTCGTCGCCGCGCTGGACCGTCTCCGGCGCCGGCCGCTCCGCCACCGGCATGCGCAGCATGGTGCGCATCCGGTCCTGCCAGGGCACGTCCTTGGTCAGGCTGACCACGGGGATCCCGGTCGGCGGCGTGAAGGCCGACGGGGCGTGCTTCGAGCTGTAGGTGCTCGGCGGCGTGAACGCCGACCCCTCCGGATCCGCCGCCGGCGCCTGCGAGACGTCCAGCCCCTCCGGCAGGGCGAACTCGGACGTCACCTCGGACTCCGTACCGGTCACCTTGGGCACGGCGAGCCCCTCGGGGATCGCGAACTCCGACGTCGTCGACATGTCCCCGTCGACGGCGGCCCCGCCCGGAGGCAGGAACGCACTCCTTGCCTCGTCCGACTTCGGCTTGCGGTCCTCCGCGTCCGTCACTGCCTGGCGCTCCCTGTACGACACGTCAGCCTCAGTACCCCCTCAGCCTCAGTATGCGCACACACGGACGAACGGGCCGCACGCGCAGCGTGCGGCCCGTGGGCATCACAGGGGGGGGTCAGTGACCGCCCTGCTCCTTGAAGCGCTTGTAGGACCGCTCGATCTCGGCCTCCGCGTCCGTACGGCCCACCCAGTTGGCGCCCTCGACCGACTTGCCGGGCTCCAGGTCCTTGTAGACCTCGAAGAAGTGCTGGATCTCCAGGCGGTCGAACTCCGACACGTGGTGGATGTCGCGCAGGTGCTCCACGCGCGGGTCCGTCGCCGGCACGCACAGCAGCTTGTCGTCGCCGCCGGCCTCGTCCGTCATGCGGAACATGCCGATCGCGCGGCACTTGATGAGGCAGCCCGGGAACGTCGGCTCGTCGAGGATGACCAGCGCGTCCAGCGGGTCGCCGTCCTCGCCGAGGGTGTTCTCGACGAAGCCGTAGTCGGTCGGGTAGGCGGTCGAGGTGAAGAGTCGCCGGTCCAGGCGGATACGACCGGTCTCGTGGTCCACCTCGTACTTGTTGCGCGAACCCTTCGGAATCTCGATCGTGACGTCGAACTCCACCGGTGGCTCCTCCATGATCAACACATAGTTCTGGTGGTTAAGTGTCCCTCACGCAGGTGTGTGATCGCGAAAGGGGCTGGTGGTCGTGCCAGAGCTGAGGCCTTGGCGGGCCGCGAGACCGCACGTGGTGCGGATCGCGGACGCCGTACGACCGCGCCTGGCCCGGGCCGCAGCAGCCGCGAAACCACGGGTCACGCGGCTCGTGCGAGCCGGGAAACCGCAGGTCGCGCGGCCGAAGACCTGGCAGTACACCGCGGGCGCCGCCACCGCCGGTCTGGCACTGGCCGCAGGTGTGGTGACCGCCGCCGGTCCCTGGGACTCCTCGGGTCAGCGTACGGCCGAGCGGGACCGGGCCGCGGCCCTCGACCGCGCGGGTGGCACAGATCACGGCGGCACCTCCGGCGCGCCCGGCCGGCCCCGGCCCGCCCCCAGCGCCGGACCCGTGCTGACCGGCCTCGGCGGCGTCAGCACCGTGAAGTCCGCGCCGGACGCCAAGGCCCTCGCCAAGGTCCTCGCGCCCCTGCTGAAGGACCCGGCGCTCGGCCCCCGGCCCGCCGCGGCCGTCGTCGACGTCACCACCGGCAGGCGCCTGTACGGCGCCCACTCGGACGCCGCGTTCACCCCCGCCTCGACCACGAAGATCGCCACGGCCGTCGCCGCGCTGTCCGCCATGGGCGCCGACCACCGCCTCACCACCCGCGCCGCCCTGGAACCCGACACGAAGGAGGTAGTCCTCGTCGGCGGCGGCGACCCCACCCTCACGGCGCGCGAGAAGGCCGACGGCGCGGCGAGCCTGCGCACCCTGGCCGCCGGGACGGCCGCCGCCCTCGCCGAGCGGGGCGTGCGCGAGGTGACCCTGTCCTACGACACCACCCGCTACACGGGCTCCCCGAGACACTCCATCGGGAACAACCCCAACCTCGCCCTGGTCACCCCCCTGATGGCCGACGAGGGCCGCACGGACGACTCCACGAGCGGCCCGGTCACCCGCGTGACGGACCCCGCGGAGGACGCGGCCCGCCAGTTCAAGGACTTCCTGGCCTCCCACGGCATCAAGACCACGGCCCCCGGCCCGTCCAAGGCCACGACCCGCGCCAAGACCCTCGCGGCGGTCTCCTCGCCCCCGCTGTCGGCCCTCGTCGAACGCATGCTGACCAACAGCGACAACGACATCGCCGAGGCCCTCGCCCGCCAGACCGCGATCGCCACCGGCGAACGGGCCGACTTCGCGGGCGCCGGCCGGGCCATCGGGGCACAGCTGCGCGAACTCGGCCTGCCGCTCAAGGGCGCCGCCTTCAAGGACGGCAGCGGCCTCGACCGCGCCGACCGCATGACGCCCGACCTCCTCACCGCCCTGCTGGCGAAGGCGGCCGACCCGTCCCACCCCGAACTCCGCCCGGCCCTCACCGGCCTGCCCGTCGCCGGCTTCACCGGCACGCTGAGCACCCGCTACACGGACGGAGCATCCGGCGTGATCCGCGCCAAGACCGGCACCCTCACCGGCGTCCACACCCTCGCGGGCACCCTGGTCGACCACGACGGCCGCCTGCTGGCCTTCGCCTTCATGACCACGGACACGGACCGCATCGCCCCCGCGTCGACACAGAAGGCGCTCGACAGGGTGGCCACGACACTGGCGGCGTGCGGCTGCGGGTGACCGCCCGCCCGGCCCGGGACGTCCGCCCCTCGCCGCCCTGCCCCAGCGGCGGGCGCTCACGTACGGTTGACGCATGACGAGCATCGGTGGTGCTTCAACCGGCATGGTCGACTGGAACCTCGCGGTGGCGACCGCGACCCGGCTCGTGCGGCCGGGCCCCGAGGTCAGCCGCGACGAGGCGAGGGCCGTCGTCGCGGAACTGCGCCGGCACGCCAAGGCCTCGGAGGAACACGTCCGCGGCTTCACCCGGCTCGGCACCGAGGAGGGCCACGACACCCCCGTCCTCGTCGTCGACCGACCGGGCTGGATCCGCGCGAACGTCGCCGGGTTCCGGGAGATCCTCCGGCCCCTCCTCGACAAGATGCAGGAACGGCGCGGCAGCAGCCCCGGCAGCGCGGTCATGGGCGCCGTCGGCGGCAAGGTCACCGGCGTCGAGCTCGGCATGCTCCTGTCGTTCCTGGCCTCCCGCGTCCTCGGCCAGTACGAGACCTTCGCCCCGGCCAGCCGCGAGCTGCCGGCCGGCGGGAGCGGCGGCGGCCGGCTCCTCCTCGTCGCCCCGAACATCGTCCACGTCGAACGCGAACTCGACGTCGACCCCCACGACTTCCGCCTCTGGGTGTGCCTCCACGAGGAGACCCACCGCACCCAGTTCACCGCCGTGCCCTGGCTGAGGGACCACCTGGAGGGTGAAATCCAGTCGTTCCTGGAGGAGACCGACGTCGACCCCATGACCGTCCTGGAACGCGTCCGCGAAGCCGCCCAGACCCTCGCCGGAGGCCGCCCCGAGGCCGAGGAGGACGACGGCGGCCGCTCCCTGGTCGAGATCGTCCAGACCCCCGCCCAGCGCGAGATCCTCGGCCGCCTCACGGCCGTGATGTCCCTGCTGGAGGGCCACGCCGACTTCGTCATGGACGGCGTCGGACCGGACGTCGTCCCGTCCGTCGGCGAGATCCGCGAGAAGTTCCAGCAGCGCCGCGCCAAGGGCGCCTCCCGCCTCGACCTGGCCCTGCGCAAGCTCCTCGGCCTGGACGCCAAACTCCGGCAGTACCGGGACGGCGAACGCTTCGTCCGGGCCGTCGTCGACGAGGCCGGCATGGACGGCTTCAACCGCGTGTGGACCTCGCCCAACACCCTCCCCACCAAGACGGAGATCGCCAAACCGGCGGACTGGATCGCGCGGGTGCACCGCAGGGCCGAGTAGTGAACAGGGCGGGAAGGTCGTGAAAGAAAACCGGTCGACGGCAGGCGAACGCCCCTCCAATCACCCGTCCGAGGGACCGTGAGGCAGGGGTAGGCGTGCAATGCTCGGGGAACGGCCCGGTTCTGTCACCATCTACACACTCTGCGTGACCGACCCCGGGCTCACCCCCGAAACTTCATGAAGGGAACCGGACATGGGTCCCCATCCTGCGGTCGCGGCGATACGCCTGGCGGTACGCCGCGTCCTCCACGACCTCCTCACCGAACACCACCGCGCCCCCGCCGCGGTCCCGCACGCCCTCCCGCACGAGCAGCCGCCCCCGCCGCTCGTGCTCGTGGCGTGCTCCGGCGGCGCCGACTCCATGGCCCTCGCCTCCGCCCTCGCCTTCGAGTCCCCCAAGCTCGGCATCAGAGCCGGCGGAGTGACCGTCGACCACGGCCTCCAGCCCGGCTCCGACCTGCGCGCCGCGGAAGTCGTCCAGCGCCTGCGTGAACTCGGTCTCGACCCCGTCGACTCCGTCGCCGTCACCGTCGGCCGCGCCGGCGGGCCGGAAGCGGCCGCCCGCGACGCCCGCTACGCCGCACTCGACACCGCGGCCGAACGCCACGGCGCCGCCGCCGTCCTGCTCGGCCACACCCGCGACGACCAGGCCGAGACCGTCCTCCTCGGCCTCGCCCGGGGCTCCGGCATCCGCTCCCTGTCCGGAATGGCCGCGGTCTCGGGGGCCGGCGGCCGTTACCGCCGTCCCTTCCTGGAACTCGACCGGCAGACCGCCCGCAAGGCCTGCATGGTCCAGTCCCTGCCCGTCTGGGACGACCCCCACAACGCCGACCCGGCCTACACCCGCTCCCGGCTGCGCCACGAGGGCCTGCCCGCCCTGGAGAAGGCCCTCGGCAAGGGCGTCGTCGAGGCCCTCGCCCGTACGGCCCAGCTCTCCCGCGACGACGCCGACGCCCTCGACTCCTGGGCCGCCCAGGCCGAGGCCACCGTCCGCGACGCCGCCGGGCTCCTGGAGTGCGCCAAGCTCTACGCCCTGCCCCCCGCCGTACGCCGCCGCGTCCTGCGCCGGGCCGCCATCGCCGCCGGTTCCCCGGCCGGCTCCCTGTTCGCCCGCCACATCGAGGAAGTCGACCGGCTCATCACCGGCTGGCGCGGCCAGGGGGCCATCAACCTCCCCGGCAAGGTCGTGGCCCGGCGGCAGGGTGGCAGACTGGTGATTCGGCAAGGCTGAATCCGACCCCTCCCGGCAGACGCAGGAGGGGCCGGTCGGCCGGTGGGACGACCGAAAGTGATGCGGGTGGACGCGAAAGACATGGGTGCCGACCTCCAGCAGGTACTCATCACCAAGGAAGAGATCGACGCCAAGCTGGCCGAGCTGGCAGCGAAGATCGACGCGGAGTACGCGGGCAAGGACCTGCTGATCGTCGGCGTCCTCAAGGGCGCGGTGATGGTCATGGCCGACCTCGCGCGGGCGCTGTCCACCCCCGTCACCATGGACTGGATGGCCGTATCCTCGTACGGGGCGGGCACCCAGTCCTCCGGTGTGGTGCGGATCCTCAAGGACCTCGACACCGACATCAAGGGCAAGCACGTCCTCATCGTCGAGGACATCATCGACTCCGGCCTGACCCTGTCCTGGCTGATCTCCAACCTCGGCTCGCGCGAGCCCGCCTCCCTCAAGGTGTGCACGCTGCTGCGCAAGCCCGAGGCCGCGAAGGTCGCCATCGACGTGGAATGGGTCGGCTTCGACATCCCCAACGAGTTCGTCGTCGGCTACGGCCTCGACTACGCCGAGAAGTACCGCAACCTCCCGTTCGTCGGTACGCTCGCGCCCCACGTGTACGGCGGCTGAACCCCGGCCGGGGTGCCGTGGCGGTGATCGGGAACCCCAGCGGGCTTCCCGCCGTTGGAGCAGGCGTAGGCGGATCGCCAGCCGTCCCACGCGGCTTCAGGTGACAATGCTGGGGTACCGTCCGAAGAACAGTCTTTTATCAAACTCACTATGGCAGGAGGGACGGGGCGGCACCGCTCCGTATGGATGGACGTGAAGCGATACTTCCGTGGGCCGGTCATGTGGATCGTGCTGGCCGTCCTTGCCGTGGTCGTGTTGATGCAGGTCGTCGGCTCGTCCGGCGGCTACAAGACGGTGGACACCGGCCAGGTCGTCCAGGCGATCAACCAGAACAAGGTCGAGTCGGCCAAGCTCACCACCGGCGATGACGAGACCATCAAGGTCACGCTCAAGGACGGCGTGAAGGTCGAGGGCAGCTCGAAGATCCAGGCGAGCTACATCGACAACCAGGGCGTGGACATCGCCAACACGCTGCAGAACAAGTACCAGGACAAGCAGATCCCGGACGGCTACACGGTCTCGCCGTCCAAGCAGAACCCGTTCGTCGGCATCCTGCTCTCCCTGCTGCCCTTCGTTCTGATCGTGGTCGTGTTCCTGTTCCTGATGAACCAGATGCAGGGCGGCGGCTCCCGCGTCATGAACTTCGGGAAGTCCAAGGCCAAGCTCATCACCAAGGACACCCCGAAGACGACGTTCGCCGACGTCGCCGGGTCGGACGAGGCCGTCGAGGAGCTCCACGAGATCAAGGAGTTCCTCCAGGAGCCGGCCAAGTTCCAGGCCGTCGGCGCCAAGATCCCCAAGGGCGTCCTGCTCTACGGGCCTCCCGGCACCGGCAAGACCCTGCTCGCGCGTGCCGTCGCGGGCGAGGCGGGCGTGCCGTTCTACTCGATCTCCGGTTCCGACTTCGTCGAGATGTTCGTCGGTGTCGGTGCCTCCCGTGTCCGTGACCTGTTCGAGCAGGCCAAGGCGAACGCCCCGGCGATCGTCTTCGTCGACGAGATCGACGCGGTCGGCCGCCACCGCGGCGCCGGCCTCGGCGGTGGTCACGACGAGCGTGAGCAGACCCTGAACCAGCTGCTCGTCGAGATGGACGGCTTCGACGTCAAGGGCGGCGTGATCCTCATCGCCGCGACGAACCGGCCCGACATCCTCGACCCGGCCCTCCTGCGCCCCGGCCGCTTCGACCGGCAGATCGCCGTCGACCGCCCGGACATGCAGGGCCGTCTGGAGATCCTCAAGGTCCACCAGAAGGGCAAGCCGGTCGCGCCCGACGTCGACCTGTCGGCCGTCGCCCGCCGCACGCCCGGCATGACGGGTGCCGATCTCGCCAACGTGCTGAACGAGGCCGCCCTGCTGACGGCCCGCAGCGACCAGAAGCTGATCGACAACCACATGCTGGACGAGGCGATCGACCGTGTGGTCGCGGGCCCGCAGAAGCGGACCCGGATCATGTCGGACAAGGAGAAGAAGATCACCGCGTACCACGAGGGCGGACACGCCCTGGTCGCGGCGGCCTCGCCCAACTCCGATCCCGTCCACAAGATCACGATCCTGTCGAGAGGCCGCGCCCTCGGCTACACGATGGTGCTGCCGGACGAGGACAAGTACTCGACCACGCGCAACGAGATGCTCGACCAGCTCGCCTACATGCTGGGCGGCCGCGCTGCCGAGGAGCTCGTCTTCCACGACCCGACCACGGGTGCCGCCAACGACATCGAGAAGGCCACGGGCCTGGCCCGCGCGATGGTCACGCAGTACGGCATGACCGAGCGTCTCGGCGCGATCAAGTTCGGCGGGGACAACACCGAGCCCTTCCTCGGACGTGAGATGTCTCACCAGCGCGACTACTCGGAAGAGGTCGCCGCGCTGGTCGACGAAGAGGTCAAGAAGCTCATCGAGACCGCGCACAACGAGGCCTGGGAGATCCTGGTCGAGAACCGCGACGTGCTCGACAACCTGGTGCTGGCGCTCCTCGAGAAGGAGACGCTCGGCAAGGAGGAGATCGCCGAGATCTTCGCCCCGATCGTCAAGCGCCCGCCGCGGCCCGCCTGGACGGGATCCTCCCGCCGTACGCCGTCGACCCGCCCGCCGGTCCTCTCCCCCAAGGAGCTGGCCCTGACGAACGGGGCGAACGGCGCCACCCCGGCCATCACCACGGCCAAGAGCACCGCCGCGGAGCCCGCCCCGGCGCCCGAGCGAGCCCCGGAGGACCGCCCCGAGAGCTGACCTGCTCTCCCGGTGGCCCCACCGGGCCCGGAATGGATGCCGCGCCCCCCAGGTTTTAGCCTGGGGGGCGCGGTTTTCCGCCATGTTTGCAGGGCAGCGCGCAGGCGGCCCCGAGAAGGACACAGGAACGAGGCACCAGATGACCGACCCCGTGACGCTGGACGGCGACGGCCAGATCGGCGAGTTCGACGAGAAGCGCGCCGAGAACGCCGTACGCGAACTTCTGATCGCGGTCGGCGAGGACCCGGACCGCGAGGGGCTGCGGGAGACGCCGGCGCGGGTGGCGCGGGCGTACCGGGAGATATTCGCGGGCCTGTGGCAGAAGCCCGAGGACGTGCTGACGACGACGTTCGACCTCGGGCACGACGAGATGGTGCTGGTGAAGGACATCGAGGTCCTGAGCTCGTGCGAGCACCACCTCGTGCCGTTCGTCGGCGTCGCGCACGTGGGCTACATCCCGTCCGTCGAGGGCAAGATCACGGGCCTGTCGAAGCTGGCCCGGCTGGTGGATGTGTACGCGCGGCGTCCGCAGGTGCAGGAACGACTCACCACGCAGATCGCCGACTCCCTGATGGAGATCCTGGAGCCGCGTGGCGTGATCGTGGTCGTCGAGTGCGAGCACATGTGCATGTCGATGCGGGGGGTGCGCAAGCCCGGCGCCAAGACCATCACGTCGGCGGTCCGGGGCCAGCTGCGCGATCTCGCGACCCGCAACGAGGCGATGAGCCTCATCATGGCGCGCTGAGCCGGCGCCGACGCGGCGTTCAGGCGGCGGGGGCGGCCCCCGCGCCGTCGTGCTCGTCGTCCTCCGGGAGCTTGCAGACCCGCTCCAGGAAGATGGCCGCCGCTATCACGCCGATGCCCGCGACCACGGAGAAGCCCGCGTAGATGGCCTGGTCGCGGCGGGCGGGGATGTCGAGGGACTCCAGCAGGAAGACGCCGGTGCCGCCGTACATGCCGGAGACCAGGGCGGCGACCAGGGCGCTGGCGTGGCCGAAGACGACCGCGCGGGCCGCCATCATGGGGTCGACGCCCTTGGCGTCGGGCTGCCGCTCGCGCTGGGCCTTGAGCCGGGCGCGCAGCGAGAGCGCCGTGGCCAGCAGGACCACGGCGATCAGGGCCAGGACGATGGGGGCGGCCAGGGGGACGCTCGGGAGGGTGCCCACGGAGTTCCAGAGGCGGGCGCCTCCCCAGGACAGCACTCCGGCCACGACGAAGACTCCGGCCAGCAGCCTGATGCGCAGCTCTCTCACGGTGTCCCTTCGGTTCCCCCGGTCGGCTCCGGCGCGGTTCGCGGCCGTCTTGACCTTAACGGCTATTCGGGCAGCCGGAGTTCCAGGTCGGGGCGCGGCGCCACACCACTGCGGGTGACGGCGTCCAGCAGACCGGCCACCGGCCCGCGGCCGGGGAGCTGCGCCTCGGGGTCCAGGTCGTGCCAGGGGGCCAGGACGAAGGCGCGCTCGTGGGCACGGGGGTGGGGGAGGGTGAGCCGCGGGTCGTCGGAGACCACGTCGGCGTACGAGACGATGTCGACGTCGAGGGTGCGGGGGCCCCAGTGCTCGTCGCGGACGCGGTGGAAGGCCTCCTCGACCGCGTGGGCGCGCTCCAGGAGCGAGGAGGGCGGCAGGGTGGTCTTGAGGACGACGACCGCGTTGAAGTAGGAGGGCTGGCTGCCGGGGTCCACGCCCCAGGGCTCGGTCTCGTAGACGGGGGAGACGGCCTTGATGCGGACGCCGGGGGTGTCCTCCAGGGCGTCGATGGCGCCCTGGAGGGTCTCCAGGCGGTTGCCGAGGTTGGAGCCGAGGGCGACCACGGCCCGTTTCGGGTTGGACAGGGTCGTGTCGGCGGCGTCGACCTTGTCGACGACGGAGGCGGGTACCGGCTGTACGGTCGGGTCGCTGGGACCCTTGAGGAAGGGCGCGGTCATACTCGGCTCCGGGTGATGGTGACGGTCACGTCGTCGAAGGGGACCGTGATCGGTGCGTCCGGCTTGTGGACGCAGACCTCGACCTGCTGGACCCCCTCGTGCTTCAGACATACCTGGGCGATGCGCTCGGCGAGCGTCTCGATGAGGTCGACGGGCTCGCCCTGGACGACGGCCACGACCTCCTCCGCCACGATGCCGTAGTGCACGGTCTTCGCCAGGTCGTCGTCGGCCGCGGCCGGGCGGGTGTCCAGGCCGAGGACGAGGTCCACGATGAAGGTCTGGCCCTCCTCGCGTTCCCTCGGGAACACACCGTGGTACCCGCGGGCCTTCAGGCCGCGCAGCGCGACACGATCCACGCGAATCACTCCTGCAATCGTCGGTCTCGGCCGGTCGGTGCCGTGTGCGGGCGGCACACCGGCCTCGGTCGAATCTACCTGCGAGCCCGGACGGGGCCGGGCCGCGGGGTCCGCGGCCGGCAGGATTCATCCGGCGTTCTCCTCGGGGAACCCGGCGGCTCACGGGCTGGCAGCCGCCCATACCCGCGGCCCGTGATTCCGACCGCTACCTGGCGACTACCCACTCAGGCGGGGGTGTCGTCCTGCTCGTCCTCCTCGGTTTCGGCCAGGACCGGGGAAGCGTGGTGCGACCAGAGCTTCCACCCCTGGGGCGTGCGCCGGAACACATTGGTGGCGACCACGAGCTGCCCGACGAGCGGGCCCAGCTCCTCGTCCTCGCCCTTGGGGGCGGGGCCGCCGCTGAGGATGTTCTCCGTGCAGGTGACCAGGGCGGTGTCGCCGGTGACCGAGACGTGCACGTCGGTGAGGAAGAACTGGATGTAGTCGGTGTTGGCCATGATCAGGGCGTACGAGCGGAGGACCTCGCCGCGGCCGGTGAGCACGGGCCAGCCGGGGTGCACGCAGGAGACCACGCCGGTGTCGGCCGGGTCGTGGTAGGTCTCGTCGACCCCCAGGTCGGAGGGGGTCAGCCAGAGCGACGCCAGCTCCTCGAAGTCGCCCCGTTCCAGTGCCTCGTAGAAGGCGGTGTTGGCGGCCTCGACCTGCTCGACGTCGGTGTGCGGGGCGCTCACCGGGCTCCCTCTGCGCCGGTGCGAGCTCCCTCGATGGCGCGCGCGACGCGTACGGCGTCGGAGGTGGCGCGGACCTCGTGCACGCGTACCGCCCACGCGCCGGCGTGCGCCGCGAGCGCGGAGACGGCGGCGGTGGCGGCGTCGCGTTCGCGGGCGGGCGGGGGCGGGCTGTCCGGGCCGGCCAGGACGCGGCCCAGGAACCGCTTGCGGGAGGCGGCGACGAGCAGCGGGTGGCCGAGGCCGAGGACCCGGTGGAGGCCCGCGAGGAGCGCCAGGTCGTGCTCGGCGTCCTTGGAGAAGCCGAGGCCGGGGTCGACGATGACGCGGTCGGGGGCGATGCCGCCCGCCAGGACCGCCTCCACGCGCGCGTGCAGCTCGTCGACGACTTCGGTGACGACGTCCCGGTACACCCCGCGGACGTTGCCGCCCTCCAGGAAGCCGCGCCAGTGCATGACGACGAACGGGGCGCCGGCGTCGGCGACGGCCGGGATCATGCGGGGGTCGGCGAGGCCGCCGCTGACGTCGTTGACGAGGGCGGCGCCGGCCGCCAGGGCCCGCTCGGCGACGGAGGCGCGCATGGTGTCGACGGAGACGGTGACGCCCTCGGAGGCGAGGCCGCGGACGACGGGGATGACGCGGCGCAGTTCCTCGGCCTCGTCCACGCGGGTGGCGCCGGGGCGGGTGGACTCGCCGCCGACGTCGACCAGGTCCGCGCCCTCGGAGACCAGGTCGAGGCCGTGCTTGACGGCGGCCGTGGTGTCGAAGAAGCGGCCGCCGTCGGAGAAGGAGTCGGGGGTGACGTTCACGACTCCCATGACCGCGCAGCGGTCCCATTCCGGTAGGCCCGCCACGCGCCCGCGTCCGCTCTGGTTGCTCATATGTTCAGCGTAGGCCCAGGCGGCGGCCGTCAGGCGCCGCGGCCGGGCCCACAGGGGTCACGCCGCCCGTACGTTGCGTTCCGCCGTGGTGCCGTGGGAGCACGGCCGGCGGCCCGTGGTGCGACGGCGGCGCAGGAAGCGCGGCAGGGGCAGGGCGAGGTTGACGAAACCTTCCGCCTGCATGGCTGCGAAGCCGATGCGGGGCAGGTCGGCGGAGGCCCGGTAGACGACGAAGCGGGGCTCCCAGCGCGGCTGGAACTTGGCGTTGAACTTGTACAGGGACTCGATCTGGAACCAGCGGGAGAGGAAGACCAGCAGTCCGCGCCAGGCGCGCAGCACCGGGCCGGCGCCTATCTTCTCGCCGCGGGCCAGGGCCGAGCGGAACATGGCGAAGTTGAGGGAGACGCGCTCGATGCCGAGCTTGGGGGCGGCCTGGAGGGCGGCCACGATGAGCAGTTCGTTCATGCCGGGGTCGGCCGAGCGGTCGCGGCGCATGAGGTCCAGGGAGACGCCGTCGGTGCCCCAGGGCACGAAGTGCAGGACCGCCTTCAGGTCGCCGTAGGGGCCCGGGTGGTCGTCCTGCTTGTGGGCGGTGGCGATGAGGCAGTCGCCGTCGGCGGGGTCGCCGACGCGGCCGAGGGCCATGGAGAAGCCGCGCTCGGTGTCGGTGCCGCGCCAGTCGTCGGCGGCGCGCCGGATGCGCTCCAATTCGGCGTCGCCGAGGTCACGGACACGTCGTACCCGGGTTTCGTAACCGGCGCGCTCGATGCGCTTGACCATCTGGCGCACGTTGCGCATCGCGCGGCCGGCGAGGGAGAAATCCTTGACGTCCACCACCGCCTCGTCGCCGAGTTCGAGGGCGTCGAGCCCGGTCTCGCGGGTCCACACCTCGCCGCCGGTCTCGGAGCAGCCCATGACGGCGGGGGTCCAGGAGTGGGCCTTGGCCTCGTCCATGAACCGCTCGATGGCGCCGGGCCAGGCCTCGACGTCGCCGATCGGGTCGCCGCTGGCGAGCATCACGCCGGAGACCACCCGGTAGGTCACCGCCGCCTTGCCGCTGGGGGAGAAGACGACGGCCTTGTCGCGGCGCAGCGCGAAGTGGCCGAGGGAGTCGCGGCCGCCGTGCTTCACCAGCAGGGCGCGCAAGCGTGCCTCGTCCTCCTCGGTGAGCTGGGCGGCCGGGTGTTCGGGGCGGAAGGCCAGGTAGATGGTGGTGACGGCGGTGAGCAGGCCGAGGGCACCGAGCGAGAAGGCGACGGTCCAGGAGGTGTTGCCCTGGTAGTCGACCGGGCCCTCGAAGCCGAACAGGCCGTAGATGACGTGGGTGATGCGGTCGGCCAGGCTCGGGTCGCCGAGCATGCGATCGCCGTGGACGCTGACGATGAGCAGGCCCAGCAGCAGCGAACCCGCGCTCATCAGGACGAAGTTGGCGAGCGCCCGCCAGCGGCTGCGCGGGTCGGGCAGGGCGTCGAACTGGTCGCGGTGGCGCAGCAGGGGAGCCAGCAGCGCCAGGGAGATCAGGACGCCCACCAGGGAGTGCCGGTAGGTGAACTGCGCGACGGCACCGGCGGGCAGCAGGGCCACGGCCGCCCGCCAGGCCCGGCGCTTGCCGCGCTTGAGCCCGTGGGCGAGCAGCAGCAACAGCACGCCGGTGCTCAGCGACAGCGCGGCCGCGAACGGGCCGAGCGCGCCGGGCAGGACCTCGGCGATGGCGTGCATCCGGCTGTGCCGGAAGCGCGGGAAGACGCCCGCGGCGATGTCCAGCAGCCCCACGAGGGCGCAGGCTCTGCCGACGAGGAGGGGGACGGCCTCGGGGCGCGGCCCGCGCAGCAGGCGGCGCACCCGGCTCGTCCGGCCCGTACCGGCCGCGCCGCTTCGGCGACCCGGAACCTCACCCGACATTTCCTCATCTGTCCTGACAGACATCGCATCCCGTAGTTCTGCGAGAGACCTTGGATCCGGTGCCGATTCGGGCATCCGGCGACATTGCGCCCTCTAGGACGGTGTCTCGGGGGGAGAGGTTCACTCCCCACGTCAAAGCCGTTTCAAAGGCCGAGGAAAGTCCGGGACAAGCCCGAGCGAAGGTGTGATCGCGGGCGGCACCGGGCGGAGAGCGCGAGCAGGTAACCAACCCATGGGTCTCACGAGCAACAAAGTGCTGGTGCTGGCGGTGCTGTCCGCCGTGCTGCTGTTCGCCGGCACGGTCTGGCTGTGGCCACGGCTGGCCCGGCGGAGCTGGCCGGCCGTGGGCGGACGCGTCGGCCTGCTGCTGGCCACGCAGCTGGCGCTGTTCGCCGCGGTGGGCCTGGCCGCCAACCAGGCCTTCGGGTTCTACGCGAGCTGGGCGGACCTGTTCGGTCAGGAGAAGGACCAGGGGGTGGTCGTGGACCACACCCCGGGCGAGGGCCCGCTGGAGGTGGTCGGCTCGCGGCGAGTGCCGGGGGCCGGCGGGGTGCGCCCCCAGGCCGGGGGCCGGATCCAGCAGGTCGACCTGGTGGGCCGTACGACCCACATCGCGACGCCCGCGTACGTCTATCTGCCGCCGGAGTACTTCCAGCCGCGGTACCGCACCCACCGGTTCCCGGCGGCCGTCGTGCTGACCGGCTATCCGGGCACGGCGTCGGCGCTGGTGGAGAAGCTCCACTACCCGCGCACCGCCCTGGAACTGGCCCGGGAGGGCCGGGCGAAGCCGATGATCCTGGTGATGCTGCGGCCGACGGTGGCGCCGCCGCGGGACACCGAGTGCGTGGACGTCCCGGGCGGTCCGCAGACCGAGTCGTTCTTCGCGAAGGATCTGCCCGAGGCGTTGCGCACGCACTACCGGGTGGCCGGAAAACCGGGCGGCCTCGGCATCATCGGCAACTCGACGGGCGGCTACTGCGCCTTGAAGATCGCCATGCACCATCCCGATGTGTACGCCGCCGGGGCGGGGCTGTCCGCGTACTACAAGGCGCCGATCGACGCCACCACCGGCGATCTCTTCCAGGGCGACAAGGCACTGCGCAATCGCGCCGACCTGTGGTGGTATCTCGAGCACATGCCCGCGCCCGACACTTCGCTGCTGGTCACCAGCAGCAAGCTGGGCGAGTCCAACTACAAGGACACACTGAAGTTCATAGGGCGGGTGAAGGACACCGGCCTGACGCGGATCTCGTCGATCATCCTGGAAAGCGGCGGGCACAACTTCAACACCTGGCGGCGCGAGATTCCGGCGACGCTGGAGTGGATGAGCGCACGCCTGGACGGCCCCGGGAAATGATCTTGGGAATTGTTCCGGAAGTCGGCACCCCGGCTCATGAACGGTTGATTCCGCTTCTTGCCGAGTTCTGATGCCATGTGAGTCCCTTGGTGTGGCTTTGTTTTTGCGGGGTGGGTCACCACGATTCGCCTACGCGCGGTAAGTTTCTGGCCATGCCACGTGGACGTCATCGCCATTCCCCGCCCCTGCACAGGCTGCTGCCCCCGTCGGCGATCGCAGGCGTCTCCCTCGTCTGCGCCCTGGGGCCCTGGGTGTTCACGGAGCCGATGGTGCTCCGCGGTCTGGCCGCGGCCGCCGCGGCGACGGCGGTCGTCGGCGCGGTCGTGCTGCGCCGCTGGGACACCCAGGCGGGCAAGCGCGTCGCCGACCTCACGCGCGCGCGTGCGAGCGACGAGTGGCGCTTCGAGGAACGGGTCGCCGAACTGGAGGCCGACCTCGAGGAGTCCCGCGAGCTGCGCGCGAAGCTGGAGCAGCGGCTGCGCGCCAAGCGCACCGAACTGGCCGGGCTGCGCAACGAGCACGCCGCGCTGCTGCGCCGGTACGCCACCTCGGAGACCGAGCGCGCGAGCGTCCTGGAGGAGCGCCGGGTGCTCGAGATAGAGGCGACGGCTCCGGTCCGGGCGGCGCTGCCCGCGGGTGCGGCGGACGCCGCCGGGCCGGACGAGGCGCCGCTCACCGTCGAGGAGGAGCCCGCGGTTCCCGCCGTGTTCTCGCCCGAGGGCTCCCGGCTGTTCCTGCGGGCCGCGGCCGCGCTCGCCCGGTTCGACGGCGAGACGGCCCCGCACCCGGACGGCGGCGGCGACGGCGACGGCGTACCGAAGGGCGAGGACGCGGAGCCCGCGCGGGAGCCGCGGCAGGAGCCGGCGGAGCGGCGGGAGCAGGCCCCGGAGGACGAGGCGCAGGGGCAGTCCGAGGCGGTCGCCGGGCACGAGCACGCGACCGCCGCCGCAGCAGCCACCGCCGAGCAGGTCGCCCCGGCCGAGAAGGCCCCCACGGCCGAGAAGGCCGCCGCAGCCGAGGAGACCGACGGTGAGCGGCTGCCGGATGCCGTCCCGGTCGCACCGGCGGTTTCCGGTCACTACGCCGTCCCGACCGCCGTGGCCGTCGCGCCGCAGCCGCCGGTGCGACGCCCCCTGACCGAGGGCGGGTTCGACTTCTTCGGCACCAAGCAGGGCACCTCGCCGGCCGCCCTGGAGGCCGTGCAGAACGAGGACCTCGCCGATGTCGTCGGCCAGGAGGCCCTCGCCCTGCACAAGGCCGAGACCGAGGCCCGGTTCAAGCCGGCGGACGAGGAGTCGCGCGGGATCGGCCAGGTCATCGACCTGACGGCGCACGACGAGACGGAGCAGATCGACGTGCAGGGGCTGCGCAGCGCGGTTTCCTGAGACCTGGGACGTCAGGCCATCCAGCGGTCCGGCCGCGCGTCCCTGCGCCCGGTGCGGGACCGTTCCGCCTGTGCCGCCAGCAGTTCGCGCGCCTCGGCCGCGTCCCGCAGCCGGGCCGTCACCGTCTTGTTCGCGCCCGTGTCCACGTGTACGTCGGCCACGCCCCGGGCCCGTTCCCACGGGCCCTGCGTCATCCGTACGCTCTGCACCTTGGCGTGCGGCACCAGCGCCAGGCTCCGCCGCAGCAGCCCGGACCGCGCCGCGAACACGGTGCCGGTGACGGCGAGCCCGTACCCCCGCCACCACAGCGGCACGCACCAGCGGGCGCGGCGCGGCGACGGCGAAAGGGCCGCGCGCTCCGGCACGGTCACCCCGGGCAGCACGCGCGCGACGACGGCCTCCGCGACCTCGCGCGGAGCGACCGGCACCAGCACCGAGTTGGACGAGCCCGCCACGTCCAGCTCCACGCGCACCCAGCCGCGCCGCCGCCACAGCAGCGGTTCCACGATCCGCACGGTCTGCACACGGCCCGGCGGCACCGTCTCGTGGGTCCGGTCCAGCAGGCCGTGGTCGATGCGCAGCCCGTCGGGCGACTCGCCCACCGTCCAGTCGTACTCGCCGACGAACCGCCCCACGCTGCTCGCGCCCGCCGCGCCCAGCAGGGGCAGGGCCGTGGCCAGGACCGTCCACACGCTCTCCGTGGCCATCCACAGCAGCGGCGGCACGACGAGCGCCGCGGCCAGCGACCCCCAGGTCCCCCCGCTCAGCACCAGCGACATGGCCAGCACGCCGGGCGGCACCCGCAGCAGCTGCCGGGACGGGGCCTCGCCGACCTCGTGCGCGGTCTCGGGGGCGAATCCGGCCGCCCGGGCGAGCAGTTCGGCGCGCAGCGCCCGCGCCTCGTCCGCGCCGAGGAAGGCCAGTTCGTCCTTCTTGTCGGTCCCTATGACGTCGAGCTTCAGCTTGGCGACGCCCGCGACCCGGGCGAGCAGCGGCTGGGTGATGTCGATGGCCTGGACCCGCTCCAGCCGGATGTGCGCGGTGCGCCGGAACACCAGCCCGGTACGGATGCGCAGTTCGGTCTCGGTCACCGCGAAGTGCGTGAACCACCAGGAGCAGAAGCCGTAGAGGGCGGCGGCCGGGACGATCACGGCGAGGCCGATCAGCAGGGTGGTCGTCGTCAGCCGGGCCAGGTGGCGCTGCGCCCCGTCGGGGTCGTGCACCGCCCAGCCGGCGATCACGGCGACCGGTGCCCAGGCCCGCCGCAGCGGTGTGACGGGGTGCAGCCGTCGCTCGGCGGGCCCGCCGTCGGCGGTGGCGGCCCCGGCCGCCCCGGGCGTCGTCACAGGCCCGCCGATCGGGCCTCGCCCAGCTCGGTGAGCCGGTCGCGCAGCCGTTCCGCCTCGGCCGGGTCCAGGCCCGGGATGGTGGCGTCGGTCGCCGCGGCGGCGGTGTGCAACTGCACGCTGGCCAGCCCGAAGTGCCGCTCGACCGGCCCGGAGGTGACCTCGACGAGCTGCATCCGCCCGTACGGCACGACCGTCTCCTCGCGCCACAGCACGCCGCGGCTGATCAGCAGGTCGTCGGCCCGCTCGGCGTACCGCCAGGACCGCCAGTTGCGCTCGATCATGACCCAGCCCCACGCCATCAGCGCCAGCGGCACCACGGCGAACACGGCCCAGCCGGGCCCGGCGAGCAGCCCCGGCAGCAGTCCGGCGGCCAGGGCGGTCACCCCGAGCCAGACGACCAGCAGCAGCCGCCGCATCTTCAGCAGACCGGGAGGCAGGGCGATCCAGACGGGCTCGTCCTCCTGACGGACCTCGGCCGCCGTCCCCGGCACTTCGGCGTCCGGCTCGGATGCCATGGGGCCGGCCCCCTGCCCCGTGTCCGCCGTCTGCCGTACCACCGTGTCCTCTGCCCCCGCCGACCCGGCCGCGCTTCCGGCCTCCGTCGGCCCCGCCTCGTGCGGGCTCCCCGTCTCCATGAGGTCAGGGTACGTAGGGGAGACTGTGTCCATGACTCCTACGACGGAGACCATGGTCGGAATCGGCGGCGCCGCGGAGAGCACCGACATGGTGCTCAACATCGGGCCCCAGCACCCGTCCACGCACGGCGTGCTGCGGCTCAAGCTCGTCCTGGACGGCGAGCGCATCACGCACGCCGAGCCGGTGATCGGCTACATGCACCGCGGCGCGGAGAAACTGTTCGAGGCGCGCGACTACCGCCAGATCATCATGCTCGCCAACCGCCACGACTGGCTGTCGGCGTTCTCCAACGAGCTGGGCGTCGTCCTCGCCGTGGAGCGGATGCTCGGCATGGAGGTCCCCGAGCGCGCCGTGTGGCTGCGCACGCTGCTCGCCGAGCTGAACCGGGTGCTCAACCACCTGATGTTCCTCGGCTCGTACCCCCTGGAGCTCGGCGGGATCACCCCGATCTTCTACGCCTTCCGGGAGCGCGAGGAACTCCAGCACGTCATGGAGGAGATCTCCGGCGGGCGCATGCACTACATGTTCAACCGCGTGGGCGGCCTCAAGGAGGACCTGCCGGCCGGCTGGACCGGACGCGCGCGGACCGCCGTCGCCGACGTCCGCTCCCGCATGGACCGCTTCGACGACCTCGTGCTCGGCAACGAGATCTTCCGCGGCCGCACCCGGGGCGTCGGCGTCCTCAGCCCCCGGGCCGTCCACGCCTACGGGGTCAGCGGGCCGATCGGCCGCGCCTCGGGCGTCGACTTCGACCTGCGCCGCGACGAGCCGTACCTCGCCTACGGGGATCTCCAGGACACTCTGAAGGTCGTCACCCGGCAGGAGGGCGACTGCCTCGCCCGCTTCGAGTGCCTCCTGGAGCAGACGCACAACGCGCTGGACCTGGCCGAGGCCTGCCTCGACCGGCTGGCCGACCTGCCGCCCGGGCCGGTCAACCAGCGGCTCCCGAAGGTCCTGAAGGCGCCCGAGGGCCACACGTACGCCTGGACCGAGAACCCCCTCGGCATCAACGGCTACTACCTGGTCAGCAAGGGCGAGAAGACCCCGTACCGGCTGAAGCTGCGCTCCGCCTCGTACAACAACATCCAGGCGCTGACGGAGCTGCTGCCGGGGACGCTGGTCGCGGACATGGTGGCGATCCTGGGGTCGATGTTCTTCGTGGTCGGAGACATCGACAAATAGGCGGACACATAGGCGCTCAGGCCGGGAACGGGTCCGGGATCCCGACCGGCTGCACCAGCCAGCCGAAGTCGCCGAGACCGCCCGCCGCCGTCAGCTCGGCGGCCTCCCCGGCGCCCGCGAGGGCGCGTACGTAGGCGGCGGGGTCGGTGGACGCCAGCGTGAGCGGGGGGCGTGCGCCGGTCACGTCCAGGGCGTGCAGCGCCTCCCGCTGCCGGAGCACGCGCCCGCCCGGGAGCGCGCACGCGTCCAGGGCGACGTGCGCGGTGATGTCGCAGGAGCCGTCCGGCACGGGCGTGGTCTCGCGGCCCTCCCGGAAACCGGTGAGCGTCCCGAACGGCGGCCGGGCGTCCGCCGTGTGCGCGTAGTCCACGGCGACCGCGAGCCCCCGGCCGACGGTCGCGACCGCCGAGGCCCAGGCCTCGTCCCGGGGCAGCCCGATCTCGGCCCGCGGCCCCGCCGCACCGGGCAGCGGCCACCAGCGCTCCAGCCACCGGGCCTCCGCACCGCCGACCGGCTCCCCGAGCCGCTCGGTCCCGTCCGGGCGGACCAGCACCAGCCGGGCCGTGCCGGCGGCGTCCACCTCGGCGACCTCCACGGGCACGTTGTCCAGCCACTCGTTGGCGAACAGCAGTCCGGTCGTCCCCTCAGGGGGCGTGGCCAGCCACTCGATCCGGTGATCGAGCCCGGCGGGCCGCCCGGCCACTTCGACGGCGTACGCGCGCGTGCGGCCCGCCACCTCGGCGGGCAGCGCGGCGAGCACCCCGGCGGCCAGCTCGCCCCGCCCGGCCGCCATGTCCACGAAGTCCAGCGCCGCGGGCCGCCCCAGCGCCTCGTCGACCCGGCACAGCAGCCGCGCCACGGCCCGCGCGAACAGCGGCGTGGCGTGCACGGACGTACGGAAATGCGCGCCCGGCCCCTCGGCCCGGCGGTAGAACCCGTGCGGCCCGTACAGCGCCTCCCGCGCCGCGGCCCGCCACCCACGCCACTCGTCCCTCGCACCCGCTGTCACCGGGCCAGGCTATGCGGACACAACGAACGCAACTCCACCTTGCGGAGTACGCGCGCCGGGCCCGGATCGGTCCTCCGGTTGACCCCTGCACCTATCCCGCTTCCCTACGCTGGGTTACGTGCAGCGCCTCTATGACTTCCTCCGCAGGCACCCGATGTGGGTCGACGGCACCTGGGCCGTCGTCCTCCTCGGGATGTCGCTGGTGGGCGGAGTGGCGGGCGGGTACGGCTCCCCTGCCCTCGCCGTCCCCCTCACCCTGCTGCTCTGCCTGGTGATCGCGCTGCGCCGCCGGGTCCCGGAGAGGATGCTGCTGCTCGCGACCGCGGTCGGAGTGGCCCAGCTGGTCACCGACGTGGGGATCGGCCCGGCCGACTTCGCGCTGCTGGTGATCGTCTACACGGTCGCCGCGGAGGGCGCGCGCTGGGCCTCCCGCTTCGCGCTGGGCGCCGGCCTGTGCGCCGCCCCCCTGGCCCAGGTGCGCTGGCCGAGCGGCGAGACGTCCGTCGCCGGCAACATCGTGCTGACGGTCTTCATGACCGTGCCCTTCGCGCTGGCCTGGGTGCTCGGCGACTCCATCCGCACCCGGCGCGCCTACTTCGCCCAGCTGGAGGAGCGGGCCGCCCGCCTGGAGAAGGAGCGCGAGGCGCAGTCCAAGGTCGCCGTCGCGGCCGAACGCGCCCGCATCGCCCGCGAGTTGCACGACGTCGTCGCGCACAACGTCTCGGTGATGGTGGTGCAGGCCGACGGCGCCGCCTACGTCCTCGACGCCGCGCCCGACCAGGCGAAGAAGGCCCTGGAGACCATCTCCTCCACCGGCCGCCAGGCCCTCGCCGAGATGCGCCGCCTGCTCGGCGTGCTGCGCACCGGTGAGCACCAGGAGGCCGGCGAGTACGTGCCGCAGCCCGACGTGCAGCAGATCGAGGACCTCGTCGAGCAGTGCCGCGGCTCCGGACTGCCCGTCGACTTCAAGGTCGAGGGCACCCCGCGCCCCCTGCCCAGCGGCGTCGAGCTGACCGCGTACCGCATCGTGCAGGAGGCGCTCACCAACACCCGCAAGCACGGCGGGCCCAACGCGGGTGCCAGTGTGCGCCTGGTCTACTTCGACGACGGCCTCGGCCTGCTCGTCGAGGACGACGGCAAGGGCGCCCCGCACGAGCTGTACGAGGAGGGCGGTCTCGACGGCCAGGGCCACGGCCTGATCGGCATGCGGGAACGGGTCGGTATGGTCGGCGGCACCCTGGACGCCGGCCCGCGCCCGGGCGGAGGATTCCGCATCAGCGCCCTGCTGCCGCTCAAACCCGCGCACTGACCTCGGCACGCGCCCTCACCGACCCTGTGACGCCGATGGTGACGACCGATGGCGACGAACGACTGTGACGACCGATTGTGACGACCGACATGGAAGAGGCCAGATGACGATCCGCGTGATGCTCGTCGACGACCAGGTGCTGCTGCGCACCGGGTTCCGGATGGTGCTCGCCGCCCAGCCGGACATGGAGGTCGTGGCGGAGGCGGGCGACGGCGTCGAGGCCCTCCAGGTGCTGCGGACGACCGAGGTGGACGTCGTCCTCATGGACGTCCGCATGCCGAAGCTCGACGGTGTGGAGACGACCCGCCGGATCTGCTCGGACACCGACCCGCCCAAGGTGCTCATCCTGACCACCTTCGACCTCGACGAGTACGCCTTCTCCGGGCTGAAGGCGGGCGCCTCCGGCTTCATGCTCAAGGACGTGCCCCCGGGGGAGCTGCTCGCCGCGATCCGGTCCGTGCACAGCGGTGACGCGGTCGTCGCGCCGTCCACCACCCGGCGGCTCCTGGACCGCTTCGCACCGATGCTGCCGGGCACCCAGCAGCCCCAGCACAAGGAGCTGGAGCGGCTCACCGACCGGGAGCGCGAGGTCATGGTGCTGGTCGCGCAGGGCCTGTCCAACGGCGAGATCGCGGCCCGGCTCGTGCTGTCGGAGGCGACCGTGAAGACCCACGTGGGCCGCATCCTGACCAAGCTGGGCCTCCGGGACCGGGTGCAGGTGGTGGTGCTGGCCTACGAGACCGGGCTGGTGCGGGCCGGCGGCCACGGCTGAGCCGCCGGCGAGGGGCCCGCTACCGCAGGATCCCCTCCAGGAACTCGCTGCCGAGCCGGGCCACCACCGTCACGTCCAGCTGGTGCAGGACGTAGCGCCCGCGGCGGCGGGTGGTGATCAGGCCCGCCTTCTTCAGCACGGCCAGGTGCCGGGATATCTCCGGGGCCGTCATGCCGTGCACCTGCGCCAGCTCGCCGGTGGTGTACGCGCTGCGGGCGAGATGGCGGCACATGCGCATGCGGACCGGGTGGGACAGCGCGGTCATCCGCAGGGCCAGCTGCTCCAGCGTGGGCGGGGCGGCGAGCTCGGGGGAGCCGACCGGGTAGTGCAGCAGCGGCTGCCAGCCGTGCCGGTGCAGGACCATCAGGTGCGGCCAGCCCAGGCTCGTCGGGACGAGCAGCAGGCCGCCGTCGCCCGTGGCCGTACGGCCGTCGCCCAGCTTGTCGACCGTGATGCGGGCGGCGGCCTCGTCGAGCGTGACCGCCGGGGACGCCGCGGCCAGCGCCTCGGCCAGGCCCTTGCGCCGGAGCAGGTCCGTCTTGTGGCGGGCGTCCGCCGCGAGCTGGTGGCGCAGCCGGGACCAGGCCTCCGCGAAGAACGCCTCGTCGCAGTCCTGGAGGAACTGCCGCAGCCAGGCGCGGATCCTGGGCGGGTCGGCCAGCAGCCGTTCGCTGAACCGCAGCTGCTGCGGCCCGCGGGCGGCGGCCAGGTCCAGGGCGCGGCGGCGCACCTCCGCGTCGGACAGCGCGTCCGGGCCGTGCGAGCAGTAGGGCAGCGCGCACGTGAACTCCAGGGCCGCGTCCACGAACTGCTCGTCCGTCAGCTTGTCGAGCAGGTCCAGCTCCTCGGCGAGCGTGCCGCACGGCAGGGTGCTGCGGCCCGGGATGCCGGCGAACGGCATGAACAGGTCCGAGAACGTCGTCCGCCACAGGAAGTCCGCCTCGCACATCCGGTCGGCCAGATGCGGATCGAGCCGGGCCCGCACGCCCGTCACCCAGCCCTGCAGGCCCGGGTGGTGGGCCGGCTCGGACAGCGCGTGCAGCGCCATGCCCAGCTCGGCCAGGGGCGAAGGCACGACGGCGACCCTCTCCGGCCGCAGCCCCGCGATGTCGATGTGCACGCTCATGCCCTCATGGTGCACCCCGCCACTGACAACGCCCCCGTCGATTGACGGGCGCCGTCAATCGACGCGACGCCGCCCTCGGTCCGGGCGCACGGTGGATCCACCGGGGCAGCCGCGGAGCCTTCGGACCTCCATCACCCCGTCCCGCAGAGGCGATCCACCATGAGCATCACGCAGCAGTACCTCCTCGACACCTACCGCGCCCGGCGGCTCGGCGAGCCCGCCCTGCCCGCACCGGGCACGCACGACTGGCAGGTCGTACGGGAGTGGCGCGACGAGCGGCAGTTCCGGGCGGTCCTGGCGGGCCGCCCGGCCCGCCACCGGTTCCGGGACGCCCTGCACCGGTGGCGGCGGCGTCCCACCTGAGCCTGCTCCCACCTGAGCCGGCTTCCACCTGAGCCTGCCCCCACCTGACCCGCACCCGGCCGAGGCCTACTCCGGCAGCCGGGCCACGAACTCCGCCACCGCGGTCTTGACCTCCTCGGCGGTCCACTCCAGCCCGGCGGCCCGCACATGCACCTCCGTGACCGCCAGACCGGGACCGCCCCGTTCCCAGCCGGAGCCGAACAGGACGCAGCCCGTCTCCTCGGCCGCCCGGACCGCCGCCTCGGCGACGACGTCCGCGTCGTACGGCAGCCACACCTGGAAGTCGTGGGTGTGCGGCACCTCCGGGTGCACGCGCGCCCACGGCAGCCCGGCGGCGGCGAACCCCTCGCGCAGGGCGGCGGCCACCACGCGCGCGTGGGCGACGTACTCCGGCAGCCGGGGCAGTTCCCGCTCAAGGCCGACCAGCGCCGACAGGGCCGTGGGGAACTGCTGGAAGACCTGGCCGCCGTACCGGTGCCGCCAGGCCTTCGCCTCCTCCACCAGCTCCCTCGGGCCGGCGAGGGCCGCGCCGCCGAACGCCTCCAGGGACTTGTAGAACGACACGTAGACGCTGTCGGCCAGGGCCGCGATCTCCTCCAGGGACCGGCCGAGGTGCACGGTGGACTCCCACAGCCGGGCCCCGTCGAAGTGCACCACCGCGTCCCGCTCCCGCGCGGCCGCGACCACCTCGGTCAGCTCCTCCCAGGTGGGCAGCACGAAACCGGCGTCCCTGAGGGGCAGTTCCAGCATCAGCGCGCCGAAAGGCTCCTCGAAGTCACGCACCTCCGCGGCGGTGGGCGGCCGCCGTTCGTCCGTCACCCGCACCGGGCGCAGACCGCCCACCTCGCTGAACGCGTTCCGCTCGTGCACCTCCGGGTGGCTGAGCGCGTGCAGGGCCACGGTCGGGTTGCCGGTGCGGCCCGCCCAGCAGCGCAGGGCCACCTGCTGGGCCATCGTGCCCGTCGGGAAGAACGCCGCCGCCTCGGTGCCGAGGAGTTCCGCGACCTTCCGCTCCAGCGCCTCGACGACCCCGTCGCCGTACACGTCCGACAGCTCGTCCAGGTCGTGGACGTCCCCCGCACCCTCCAGCACCGCCAGCCGCTCCCGCAGGGTCCGGTGGAAACCGAACCGCGCGAACACGCGCCGCGCGCCGCGATGGGCCGCCAGCCGCCGCTCACGCAACCCCACGGCCCGGTCCTGGTCCGCCGCCCGCTCATCGCCTTCCGCCATGTCAGTCATGGCCCGGATCCTCCCCCGCGCGCGTGCCGCCGGGCACCCGCATTTCCGCGCCGTCCGGGAACGCGCGCGGGCATGCACACCCTGTGGACAACCGAACGCCCCTCGAACCGATCGCGTTAACATGACGAGAAATCGTCCGGTACCCGGAGCGGACTGGAACGGGAAGGCCGCCGTCGAGTGAACACAACCCCACAGCCAGACCCCAAGGACCGCCCCGCGCGGCTCACCGTCGGCGTCGTCGGCGCCGGCCGCGTGGGACCCGCACTGGCCGCGTCCCTCCAGCTCGCCGGGCACCGCCCGGTCGCCGTCTCCGCGGTCTCCGACGCCTCCCGGCGCCGGGCCGCGCAGCTGCTGCCCGACGTGCCGGTGATGCCGCCGGCCGAGGTCCTCCAGCGGGCCGACCTGGTCCTGCTGACGGTCCCGGACGACGCCCTGCCCGAGCTGGTCGCCGGTCTCGCCGACACCGGGTCCGTCCGGCCGGGACAGCTGCTCGTCCACACCTCCGGGCGGTACGGCGCGCGGGTCCTCGACCCCGCCCTGCGCGCGGGCGCCCTGCCGCTGGCCCTGCACCCCGCCATGACCTTCACAGGCACGGCCGTGGACGTCCAGCGGCTGGCCGGCTGCTCCTTCGGCGTCACCGCGCCCGAGGAACTGCGCCTGGCCGCGGAGGCCCTCGTCATCGAGATGGGCGGCGAGCCCGAGTGGATCGCCGAGGAGAACCGGCCGCTCTACCACGCCGCCCTCGCGCTCGGCGCCAACCATCTGGTCACCCTGGTCGCCCAGTCCATGGAGCTGCTGAGCGCCTCCGGCGTCGCGGCCCCCGACCGGATGCTCGGCCCGCTGCTCGGCGCCGCCCTGGACAACGCCCTGCGCTCCGGCGACGCGGCCCTCACCGGCCCGGTCGCGCGCGGCGACGCGGGCACGGTCGCCGCGCACGTCACGGAGCTGCGCCGGCACGCCCCGCAGACCGTCGCCGGCTACCTGGCGATGGCCCGCGCCACCGCCGACCGGGCCCTGGCGCACGGCCTGCTCAAGCCCGAGCTCGCCGAGGACCTCCTCGGGGTACTCGCCGACGGGACCGACGGCACCCGAGGCACCGAGGGGGACGCCCGATGACCACCACCCTGCTGCGCACCGCCGGCGACCTGCACGCACGCGCGCGTACGGGCCGCCGCGCCGTGGTGATGACCATGGGCGCGCTGCACGAGGGCCACGCCACGCTGATCCGCACCGCCCGCGGCCTCGCCGGCCGCGAGGGCGAGGTCGTCGTCACGGTCTTCGTCAACCCGCTCCAGTTCGGCGCGGGCGAGGACCTCGACCGCTACCCGCGCACCCTGGACGCCGACGTCAAGCTCGCCGAACAGTCGGGCGCGGACGTCGTGTTCGCCCCCGCCGTCGACGAGGTCTACCCGGGCGGCGAGCCCCAGGTCCGCATCACCGCCGGCCCCATGGGCGAGCGCCTGGAGGGCGCCTCCCGCCCCGGCCACTTCGACGGCATGCTCACGGTCGTCGCCAAGCTGCTGCACCTCACCCGCCCCGACGTCGCCCTGTACGGCCAGAAGGACGCCCAGCAGCTCGCCCTGATCCGCCGCATGGTGCGGGACCTGAACTTCGGCGTGGAGATCGTCGGCGTCCCCACCGTCCGCGAGGAGGACGGCCTGGCGCTGTCCAGCCGCAACCGCTACCTCTCGCCCGCCGAGCGGCGCACCGCCCTCGCGCTGTCCCGGGCCCTGTTCGCGGGCCAGGACCGGCACGCCGCGCAGGAGGCGCTGCGCGCCCGGGCCCGTGAGGTGCCCGCCACACGCGCGCGTGCCGAGGCGCTCAGCGCCATAGGCGAGTCCCGCGCGGCGGCGGACGCGCACGCCGTCGCGACGGCCGTCCCGGGCGGCCCCGCCGCCGTCCGCGCGGCGGCCCGCCAGGTCCTCGACGAGGCCGCCCGCCTCGATCCGCCGCTCGCGCTGGACTACCTCGCCCTGGTGGACCCCTCCGACTTCGGCGAGATCGGGGACGACTTCACCGGCGAGGCGGTCCTCGCCGTCGCCGCCCGGGTCGGGACGACCCGGCTGATCGACAACATCCCCCTCACCTTCGGAACCCTCGGAGCCGCCTCGTGACCACCACAGGCATACGACTGCACGCGCCCGCCCCCGGGTGGTCCATCGCCGCGGACGTGGTCGTCGTCGGCTCCGGCGTCGCCGGCCTGACCGCGGCCCTGCGCTGCGAGGCCGCGGGCCTGCACACCGTCGTGGTCACCAAGGCCCGCCTCGACGACGGCTCCACCCGCTGGGCCCAGGGCGGCATCGCCGCGGCCCTCGGCGAGGGCGACACCCCCGAACAGCACCTGGACGACACCCTGGTCGCGGGCGCGGGCCTGTGCGACGAGGAAGCGGTCCGCATCCTCGTCACCGAGGGCCCCGACGCCGTCCGCCGCCTCATCGAGACCGGCGCCCAGTTCGACGAGTCCTCCGAGGGCGGCCTGGAACTCACCCGCGAGGGCGGCCACCACCGCCGCCGCATCGCCCACGCCGGCGGCGACGCGACCGGCGCCGAGATCTCCCGCGCCCTGGTCGACGCGGTCCGCGCGCGGGGCATGCGCACCATCGAGAACGCGCTCGTCCTGGACCTCCTCACGGACGCCGACGGCCACACCGCCGGCGTCACCCTGCACGTCATGGGCGAGGGCCAGCACGACGGCGTCGGAGCGGTCCACGCCCCGGCGGTGGTCCTGGCGACCGGCGGCATGGGCCAGGTCTTCTCCGCGACCACCAACCCGTCCGTCTCGACCGGCGACGGCGTCGCCCTGGCCCTGCGCGCGGGCGCCGAGGTCAGCGACCTGGAGTTCGTCCAGTTCCACCCGACCGTCCTCTTCCTGGGCCCGGACGCCGAGGGCCAGCAGCCCCTGGTCTCCGAGGCCGTGCGCGGCGAGGGCGCCCACCTCGTGGACGCCGACGGGGTGCGCTTCATGCGGGGGCAGCACGAACTGGCCGAGCTCGCGCCCCGGGACATCGTCGCCAAGGGCATCCTGCGCCGCATGCTGGAGCAGGACGCCGAGCACATGTACCTCGACGCCCGGCACTTCGGCGCCGACATGTGGGAACACCGCTTCCCGACGATCCTCGCCGCCTGCCGTGCCCACGGCATCGACCCGGTCACCGAGCCCATCCCGGTCGCCCCGGCCGCCCACTACGCCTCCGGCGGCGTCCGCACCGACTCGCACGGCCGTACGACGGTGCCCGGCCTGTACGCGTGCGGAGAGGTCGCCTGCACCGGGGTGCACGGCGCCAACCGCCTGGCCTCCAACTCCCTCCTGGAGGGGCTGGTCTACGCCGAGCGCATCGCGGCCGACATCGCTGCGGGCGGCCTCCAGGCGCGCGTGCCGCAGCCACTGCCCCACCCGGAGACCCCCGAGCACCCCCTGCAGACCCCGGAGGCCCGCTTCACGATCCAGCGGATCATGACGAACGGGGCCGGGGTCCTGCGCTCGGCCGGGTCCCTCACCCAGGCCGCCGACCGGCTCCAGCGGCTCCACACCGACGCCCGGGACGCTCTCGCCGAGAACGGCAAGACCGCCGAGCCCGGCGTCGACACCTGGGAGGCCACCAACCTCCTGTGCGTGGCCCGCGTCCTCGTCGCCGCCGCCCTGCTGCGCGAGGAGACCCGGGGCTGCCACTGGCGCGAGGACCGCCCCGAGCGCGACGACACGACCTGGCGCCGCCACATCGTCGTCACCCTGAACCCCGACCGGACGCTGGCCGTGCACACCACGGACACCACACACTTCCCTACGACCACCCCGCCCCAGGCCCCCCAGGAGCAGTGACCGACGTGAGCACCCCCGACCTTCCCCTCGCCCCGTCCGGAGGCTGCGGCGACGGCTGCGCCTGCGGCGCGGACGACGAGGCGTACCTCGAGTGCGGCCTGGACCCCGCGCTCGCCCAGCTCCTGGCCGACGCCGGACTCGACCC
This sequence comes from Streptomyces olindensis, assembly GCF_040645895.1. Lineage (NCBI taxonomy): Bacteria > Bacillati > Actinomycetota > Actinomycetes > Kitasatosporales > Streptomycetaceae > Streptomyces > Streptomyces olindensis. Next base: position 89,394 of record NZ_JBEYZD010000035.1, read on the forward strand.
CGTCGAGGTCGAGGACATCGCCAACGTGGCCATCCAGGAGGACCTGGCCCACGGCGTGGACGTGACCACCGTCGCGACGATCCCCGAGGACGCGGTGGCCACCGCCGACTTCACCGCCCGCGAGGCGGGCGTCGTGGCCGGCCTGCGCATCGCCGAGGCCGTCATCTCCGTCGTCTGCGAGGAGGAACTGGAGATCGAGCGCCACGCCGAGGACGGCGACCGCGTCGAGGCGGGCCAGAAGCTCCTGTCGGTCACCACCCGCACCCGGGACCTCCTCACGGCCGAGCGCAGCGCGCTGAACATCCTGTGCCGCCTGTCGGGCGTCGCGACGGCCACGCGCGCGTGGGCGGACGTCCTGGACGGCACGAAGGCCAGGGTCCGCGACACCCGCAAGACCACCCCCGGCCTGCGCAGCCTGGAGAAGTACGCGGTCCGCTGCGGCGGCGGCGTCAACCACCGCATGTCCCTCTCGGACGCGGCCCTCGTCAAGGACAACCACGTGGTCGCCGCGGGCGGCGTCGCCCAGGCGTTCCAGGCGGTCCGCGAACGCTTCCCCGACGTCCCCATCGAGGTCGAGGTCGACACCCTGCACCAGCTCCGCGAGGTCCTGGACGCCGGCGCCGACCTGATCCTCCTGGACAACTTCACGCCCGCCGAGTGCGCGGAGGCCGTCGCGATCGTCCAGGGCCGCGCCGCCCTGGAGGCCTCGGGCCGTCTCACCCTCGACAACGCCAAGGCCTACGCCGACACCGGCGTCGACTACCTGGCCGTCGGGGCCCTCACCCACTCCTCGCCGATCCTGGACATCGGCCTGGACCTGCGGCCGGCGGAGTAGGGGAGCGGGTACGGGCCATGCTGCTGACGATCGACGTAGGAAACACCCACACCGTCCTGGGCCTGTTCGACGGCGAGGACATCGTCGAACACTGGCGCATCTCCACGGACGCGCGCCGCACCGCCGACGAGCTGGCGGTCCTCCTCCAGGGCCTGATGGGCATGCACCCGCTCCTCGGCGACGAGCTGGGCGACGGCATCGACGGCATCGCCATCTGCGCCACCGTCCCCTCGGTCCTGCACGAACTGCGCGAGGTGACGCGCCGCTACTACGGCGACGTCCCCGCGGTCCTCGTCGAACCGGGCGTCAAGACGGGCGTCCCGATCCTCATGGACAACCCCAAGGAGGTCGGCGCGGACCGCATCATCAACGCGGTCGCGGCGGTCGAGCTCTACGGCGGCCCGGCCATCGTCGTCGACTTCGGCACGGCGACCACGTTCGACGCGGTCAGCGCGCGCGGCGAGTACGTCGGCGGGGTCATCGCCCCCGGCATCGAGATCTCCGTCGAGGCCCTCGGCGTCCGCGGCGCCCAGCTCCGCAAGATCGAGGTGGCCCGGCCGCGCAGCGTCATCGGCAAGAACACGGTCGAGGCGATGCAGTCGGGCATCATCTACGGCTTCGCCGGCCAGGTCGACGGGGTCGTCAACCGCGTGGCCCGCGAGCTGGCCGAGGACCCCGACGACGTCACCGTCATCGCGACGGGGGGACTGGCGCCGATGGTCCTGGGCGAGTCGTCGGTCATCGACGAGCACGAGCCGTGGCTGACGCTCATCGGCCTGCGGCTGGTGTACGAGCGGAACGTGTCGCGCATGTGAGCGGTGCGGTGCGTCGTCGCCGGGGGCCGGGTGGGTCCGCAGCCCGGCGTAACGGGGTGCCGCTTCTTCGGGACGGGTGCCGCCCTTGGCGGCACGATTGCCCGCAGCCAGGCGGGACGGGCGGTCCGCCCGCCTCTACGCGCCCGCAGCCGCCGTCGCACGCAAGGGGACGTGTCGGGGGGTGTCCGCCCGCAGCGGTTGGCGCGTCAACGGACAGCCAGTCGGCGTCCGACCCCATCGCGCCGTTCCGAGGACGGACACCCCCCGGCGCGGCCCCGACCCCCCCCCGGGGGCGGGCCGCTGGGACCCCGCGAGCGCCCGGCTGCGCCGGCGGTCG